>CBFDAZ010000315.1:0-6452 GCA_965602825.1 uncultured bacterium | reverse complement strand
GCCCCCACCCCCAACCCGCTTTTTCGGCCGTATGGGTGCGGTAACCCGGCTTTTTCCCAAAAGCGGGGGTGGCCCGCGACGTTCGTCGTCAATAGACCGGGCTAGCTGAGTGCGTGGGTCGTTCCTGGGAGCGTCCCGCCACAGCGGGACTGGACTGGTTTGTGGTGGCCCCGGGGTCGCGGTCGTTCCATCGGTTCCGCGCGCGGTCGCCTCTGACCCGCCCTCTCCCCGGCGCCAGCGGTCAGATCCACCTACTGAGCTGAATCTCCCCGCCCCGGATGGAGTCGCCCGTCTCGTTGACCTTGCGCCCGGCGCCCAGTATAATGCACACCGATGGTGGCTTGCTAGCTGTTGGGGCGTCACCAAGGGAGGTCATGAGACATGCCTCTGGAAGACAAACAGCTCCGCCGGCGATGCGAACGTGAGCTTGCTAAGTTCCCCTTTGACATGAGTCGCGCGAGCATTCGGGCCCTCAACAACATCATCTACCTCGAGGGCCGCATCCGCCTGATGCGGGGGGCGGCGGCCGCGCGAGGCGCCAACCTCGACAAGTTGTTGGAGACGGCCCAGGAAGTCCTCATGCAGGACTCCGAGGTCAAGGAAGTCGTCTATGCGAACCTCATGCGCGACTACTGATCTCTCCCTGGGGTCCCCTCACCTGAGGGCAATCGACGGAGTTCCCCGATCGCCGTGAGTCGGCGAGCGTTGCCGCCTGTCTCACGCGGCCGGCTCGCCCTCCCGACGAAGGGATCCCTCGGGCCTGCGGCTGAAACTCCAAGTGGCTCAGTCAACGGTCACGTCGGGAGGCCTCCATGCGTCTCTTCCCCCTGCTCATCACCGCCGTGCCCCTGACAGCCACCAGCTCTCCGCAGGTCCTCCTGCAGACCAGCTTCGAGGAAGACGGGAGGCCCGGCCAGCCGAAGGACTGGTCCTTCCGGCAGGCGCGGGGCGAGTGCGCCGGCCGGTGGGACGATACCGAGGCGGCAAGCGGGGGCCGGTCGATCCGGCTGTCGATCCCCCGAGACGACACCGCCCGCGCGCACTGGGTGCACGCAGAGCGCATCCCGCTCGGGCCCAACACGACATATCGCCTCAGCTTCAAGCTGATGGTGGCCGAAGTAGAAGGCGAAGCCTACGTCATCTGCTATGAGAATGGCGGCCAGGACGCCGAGCACTGGCACGATAGCCCACATACGAAAGGCACCGAGGACTGGAAGGAATACACTGTCGAGTTCCGCTCGCGACCCGACGCCGAGTGGATGTCGCTGGTATGCAAGCTGCGACATGGCACAGGATATGCATGGTTCGATGACCTGAGGCTGGAGGCAGCTCCCGAAGCCGACCAGACGGAGAGGGCAGAGGTCCGTGTCGTGCCGGAAGACGACGGCTTCGTCCTCCAGGCCATGTGGACCCCCGCCCAGTGGTGCCGACAGGACACGATCCATCTCGTCCGGGGACATCTCAACCCCCTCTCGCTGTTCTTCTGGGGCGACAAAGCTCGAGTGCGAGCCCCCGGCATCGTGGTGGAGTTGACCGAGGGTCTTACCTTGCGGGGGCCCATGGTGCGCGGCCGGGGCCCGATGCCCGAGGACTCTGGGGTCGAACCGGAGATGGTGGACCGTGATGACCGACGGCGCCATCGGTGGCGCCTTCGTATTGCCGAGGAGCCCCTGGTAAGCCGACTGCGGGAGGAGCCCAACTGGGAAGGCTACCACCACGTCTACGTTGATGTTGCGGATGATGCCCCTGCCGAAGGGGAGCTTCGGTGGCGGCTTGAGGTGGCCGGGGAGCCGGGGCCCGAGCACCGGCTGCCGATCGGTGTTTCGGTGCAGAAGCCGGGAAAGCTCACGCCACCCGACGACTTCAGGATCTACGTTCAGCACACGGGCGCTCTGCGCCATCCCGCCCCGAATGTGCGCCGCCGACTGGTCGAGTACCTGAACGCGGCCGGGATCGTCGGCGGACTCGGGATGACGTTCTACGAGCCGGACAAGGCGCAGGTGGACCAGCAGTACCGGCAGCTCGGCTTCGACCTGCACACCTGGCGCTTCGACGCCTACAATGGCGAGGCGCCCGAGACTCACCGGATCGTGGACTTGCAGGGAGAGCCATCGACGACCAAGGTCTGCCCCCAGGCACAGATCGAGCGCGTGCAGCCCTGGCACGACAGTCTGCGGGGCTACTACCAGGGGAAGCTGGCCGGCGGCCTGAAGCGGCTGGTCATCGACTACGAGCCGCCCGTGTGGAACGTCTGCTTCTGCAGTCGCTGCCGCAAGGCATTCGCGAAGCGCTTCGCTCTCCCGGCCGATGAGTGCGCGACACTGGGGGCCGACGAGCTGACGGCGAAGTACCCGGAGCAGTGGGGACGTTTCCGGGCCGAGCAGAACGGGGCCATCGTCAAGCTGCACTGCAATCTGATCCACGAGATCGATCCGGAAGTGGCGGTCGGGCTATGCAGTTGGAATGGGATGGCGTGGACGGCCGGGCGTGGTGGGGACATCGCGCTCTTCGAGCCGGAGGCGGCATTCCATGCCCCCATGATCTACACCCACGGCGTCGCCTTCCACGACATCGTGCGTGAAACGTGCGTGCGCACTCGCGCTCCCGTGCTGCCTTTCATCGAGCTCTCCGACATCTCCCAGCCGCGCAGCCTCACCCCGGAGCAACTGCGCATGAATCTGCTCGCCACCGGTCTGAGTGGAGGAGCAGGCGGGTTCATGTGGGTGGGCATCGAGTGTCTCGATGCGGGCTATATGGAGGCCATCGCCCGCTCGGTTCGTGAGGTCGCGAGGCTCCGCGAGAGCGTCCCGTTCAGGCGTGCGGCCCCGACATGGTTGACCGTCGAGCCAGTGGCCGAACGCTCCCGGACGGTGAAGGTGGATGGCAGGGAGATCACCATGATCTCCCCGAACCCGGCTCCCCACGTACGGACGCACCTGTGGGGTACGCGAGAGAAGACCGTGGTTGCTCTCCTCAACTACTCAGACAGCGATTCGTACAAGATGGCTGTGAAGCTGAGTGAAGCAGGGAACAGGACCTATCGCCTCTCCGATCCTCTCACCGGCAGGCGGCTGATGGGGGAAGAGGGCGAGGCGTGGTCACCGGAGGCGCTGGCGGAGGGAGCAACCGTTGAGGTGCCTCCACAGGACCTCGCGGCGGTCGTGGTCGCCATCGACTGATGGCCTGCTGCCTCGAAGATTTGGGTTATGCGGCCTCCTGTTCGGTTTCGAGGGTGACGGTATAACCCATGGCTTCGAGTCGCTGCCTCGAAGATTTGGGATTCGTTCGTGCCGACGGGTCTTCCGACCCGTCGGTGTGGCGGGCTGGAAAGCCCGCCGGCACAACGGCCATCTTCATCGTTTCCGGGTGCCGCAGCGCGGCATGCACGGCTGCCTCGGAGATTTCCGGGGCGCGAGCTTGATGGCCATGAGCGCGATACGTTGACGCGAGGAGGAGCCGAATGGGGGAAGTATGGGGCCCCATCCGGCCCGCTCGTCCGGTATCCTCAGCGTTTGCGGGCGAAGTCAGTCCCTCATGCCCCCCGGCAATTCCCTTGCAGTGTGCTTGCTGTCAGGTTGCGGCCTTGCAGTACTTCGGCGTCCGACGTGCCTGGGGGAGGGAGGCCAGTGTCACCACGACCTCGATCGCGCGATCCTGCGCATCCGATCCTGTCGGCCGTGCGCAGTGTTATCGAAGACCCATGGCTGCAGAGCTGGGCTTACATCCTCTGGGCGATATCCGGCATCGTTGCCGGTCTCACGCTGGGCTTCGCTGAGGACGTGCTCCCACCATACGCTTACGAGTTGCTGATCGTTGTTTCCGTGTGCGTCTTCGGGGTGACTGCCATCGTTCTATCGCGGGCCCTGGCCTCCGGGCGCGACAGCGCGCCGATCTTCGTCCGGATCGTCCTCGAGGGGCGAGGCGCGATCTTCAACTACGGCCCGTGGGTCTTTCGCTTCGGTGGTTCGGCCGCCATTGGCTTCGGGATCGGTAGAGGGGTGTGGGCCGTCCTGTCGAGCTTCTGCTCCGCGCCAACGAGTCTCTGGGTAGGGATCATCGTCGGCGGAGTGGTCGGTCTCGCCATCTGGGTGTGGACGTGGTTCCTGTACTCCGCCATCGAGGAGTAGGGGATCGGGCAACCCTCACGACGGCACCCGCACCGTGAGCGTCTTCTGGTGGGTGTAGTACACCATCCCCGGCCGATCGCCCTTGCGCTTGCGAACGTACTTGGCGCGAGTGTAATCCACGTCGGCCGCTGCCTGAGTGCGCAAGCGCGACCAGCGGGCCGCGACCTGTGCCGCCTCGATCAGCGTGCGCTGAGGGACTTTCTCCGGCTCCCCCGCAGTGCGGATCAGGACGTGCGCGCCCGGAGCGGCCTGAACGTGCAGCCAGATGTCATCCGGCGCGGCCGTTCGAACGAGCTCGTCGTTCTGCAGGTGGTTCGTCCCATACAGGATGGTATAGCCGTCGCTTGAGGTTCTGCTGTGGAGCCGTGGGCCCTCGGCCTTTCTCGACCCGCCCGCTCGTGGCCTGGACTGCTGTCTCTTCCGAAGATAGCCTTGCTGCCGGAGCTCCTGCTCGACGTCCTGCAGGTCGGCGAGACCTTCCGCTATCTCGATCTCCGCCAGGACAGACTCGAGGTACTCGCTCTCCTTCTCCGCCTTCTCCAGCAGCGGCGGGACGCGCTTGAGAATGCGGCTGGCGCGCTTGTACTTCTCGAAGAGCCTCTGCGCGGTACCGTGCAGATCGCCGGGAGGGTCGAGTCTAACCGTTACCGTCGGCTGGCCCTCGGTGAAGTAGTCGACCAGCTCGACCTCCTCTGCGTACGACTCCGCGGCGTGCGGTTGTGACAGCAGCAGCTCCCCGACCTTGCGCAGTCCCTCGGCTTCCCGTGCCCGGTCAATCCTGCCCCGCAGTCGCCCAATCCTGCGGTCAAGCTCTTTCACCTGGGACGACACAGCCCCCTCGAGCCTTTGCCGGAGTTCCCGCGACGTCCTCTCCTGCGTCTCCTCGGCTATCAGCAGACCGAGAGCGGCGCCCAGGTGCTCGGCCTCGCTTACCGGTGCATCACAGCACTGAAGCCGTACCGGATAGGCGAAGTGCGCTGGCAGATCGGAGCCGGGGGGGCGTTCGTAGACGTACACACACCCCTCGGCGCCCGCCTCGGCGATCAGTTCTCGGACCGTGGTTGCCAGGGCCTCAAGGTCGGACAGCGTGAGCTGCCCCACCTCTTCGGGCCCACGCCCGAGCCGCGCCAGCACCTCCGCAGAGAAGACCTTGCTGATGCCAAGGCAGTTGCGGAGCAGAAGCTCGCGGATGGTGGCGTCCGCCGCCTGCTCGGCGCGCTCCCTCAGCAACTCCGCGGTCAGCTCGCGCGGATCAAGCTTGCCGAAGTCGGGGGGAGGGACGTACGGCTCACCCTCCATGATCTGCCGGTACCGGTTCATCCTGGCGGGGACGTGCTTGGCGCAAGAGACGATCGTCTCGTCCTCGTCCAGCAGCATCATGTTGCCGTGCTTGCCCATGATCTCCACGACCAGGCAGCGGCGGCTCTCCGGACCGAACCCCTGGCACTCCTCGAACTCCAGGCGCAGCACGCGGTCGAAGCCCGGCTGCGTTGCGGACCGCAACCGGGCGCCCCGAAGGTGCTTGCGAAGCGCGAGGCCGAATGGCTGGGGCTGGACTCGGCCTTCGGGGGGCGACGCGAGGCAGACGCGGCCGAACTCGGGCGAGGACGAGAGCAGCAAGCTGCCACGACCGAACGCGAGCACGACCTCGTCATGACGGAGTTGCGCTGGGTCACGGACCTTGGTCTCGAGGAGCTTCCTGCTGATCTCCCCGGTAGCCCGCGCCAGCATGGCGGCGTCAAAGAACATCCTCAGCCAGCCTCGTTGTCGGCCGGAAGCTCGACCCGCATGAACTTGCCGTGGGCCGTGGCGGCCAGCGTTCCGTCCGCGAGGGTCAGCTCCGCCTCAGTCTCGTGGATGCGCCTGCGTGAACCGGTGAGTCGGGCTCGGGCGGTGGCCGGTTGTCCCACCGGCACCGGGCGCTTCAGCCGGATGTGAAGCTCCGCCGTCACCGCGTTGAGCCCCTTCTCCCACAGCAGCCGGGTCATCACCTCGTCGAGTACCGTTGCGACAATGCCTCCGTGAACGATGTCCGTCCAGCCCTGGTACTCCTTCGCGGGTGTGAAGTCACAGACGTAGTCATCGCCCTCGAAGCGGAAGGCGAGGTGCAGGCCTTTAGGGTTGGCGCGTCCGCAGGCGAAGCAGTAGTCGTCAACCTCAAGCTCGGGTTCGTCGGGCCGGTTCATCGGTCTCCCTCGAAGATCCGGAAATCGTTCGTGCCCGCGGGTCTTCCGACCCGCGCCGTTCCAGTCGTTCGTAGGTCGGGTCTCCAGGCCCGACACCGCCCGATCTTCATGGTTTCAGGGTGCCGCCGCGCCACATGAG
>CBFDAZ010000314.1:0-6469 GCA_965602825.1 uncultured bacterium | reverse complement strand
GACTCTCGTGTGGGCCTCCTCGCCGGATGGGGCTGCTGCCTGGTTCGTGCCCGTGCTGTGTATCGGTGGAGAGGCAGGCAGCGCCGCGGTCGAGGAGGCAGTCGGGCGTGGGCTTAGCGAGATGGGTTCCGCGCGACTCGTCGCCTGCCGAAGATGTGGCCGGGACCGAGAGGGAGTCTGGTTCTGGCTGCGGGTGAACGTGGATGGGAGGACGGTGAGTGGTCCGTCGGCGGTGGTTCAGGATGGATCGAACGGCCTGATCGCGGGGGTCCTGTCGGCGGGGGACCCGCCCGACCAGAGCCTCCGGGAATGCGCGAAGGTCGTGGCGTCGTTCAGCGCGCGTGTTGACGGGAGCGAGGTGGCACGGCCGGCGGAGAGCGGAACACCGTGGACGGACTCATCGGGGCGCCTGGAATGCGCGCCTCCTCAGAATTGGCGGCTGGAGGGGGGCGTGTCCACCTACGACGGCGCGCCGGTAGTGAACATCGGAGGAACGAGAACGGCCGGCCCACGGGCATGGTTCGCCTGGCGTCAGCCGATACGGCCAATCTTCCGTGACCTGACGCCTGCTATGCGTGGGCTGGGGTTCCGGGATGGCGACCCGTATTACGCGTATGACGGTGCGGACCGGCGGATGGTGATGACGCGGGGCGGGCCCGCGGACCTTGTGCAGAGGTACCTCCTACCCCAGAGCCTGGTGCCCGGCAAGTCGCTCGAGATCCTGGGTGAGGAGGAGGCGCCGGAAGCGCTGGGAATCCTCGAGCCGGGTGAGGAGATCTCAGCGATCGTCTCGCTCACTCATGCAGCGGGAACCAGACCGGAGCAAGCCTGGTGCATCGTCTCCCAGCGAACGACACAACCTTCGCGGGGAGGCTGGTTCTGGGAGGCGGCGTGTTTGTGCTTTGGGGGGACTTGGGGCGAAGGACTGGGAGCCGGGCGGGCGCTGCAGGCCACGATCCGATCGGCTCGAACAACCGGGAACGGCGGCGCACAAGCGGATGCCCAGGTTCAGGCGCTCCTTGACCGGGCGTCGGCGGCGTGCCGCGCGCCCCTGTGGCGGGAGCTGATGGGGGACGCTGTTGTGGTGCCCGTGCTTGGGGAGGGAGTCGCGGCCGCCACTGCGGAAGCGACGTACGTTGCGCCGGAGGCGGCAACGAGGCTCTGGACGGACGTGGCGGAGGGAGGGGCTCTCCCCTGCATTGAGGTGGTGACCACCACAACGCAGGACGAAGTTGGGCAGTAGACAATGGGACTGCTCGGAGGGAGGATTCGGTGAGAAAACTCGTTGAGTGCGAGCACTGTAAGGGTAAGAAACAGTGTACGGCGGCGGGGGGCAAGAGCTGCCACGAGTGTCTGTCTGCGGCCGGGCGGCGGCCACGCGATTGGGCGACGGTGCGTTGCTCCTATTGCGGCGGCCGAGGCAAGATCTGGGTGGAGCTGGAGGAAGGTGACGCCGACGAGCCCGCCGAAGAGGCGGCGCCGACTGAAGCCGAGTGACGACGCTCGTGCGAAGGCGCTTCGCTCACGTTTGTAGCTCCTGCTGCTTCAAGACTGGCCTGGCAGCAGTCCCCGTCAATCCTAACGATGGTGGCCAACTAGCCAATGACACCGCCCGAGATCGACTCTGACCGCGTGTGCACAGCCGAGGAACTCGGCTCGCTCGAGGATGCCTTCCGGGGGGCATTCGGCGGGCGACTCGAACCGGAGTACGTCGCTTCGGCGCCGGGCCGAGTGAATCTCATAGGCGAGCACACTGACTACAACGACGGCTTCGTTCTTCCCATCGCCATTGACCGCAGCGTCCACGCTGCCGCGCGCCGAGGGGCGACGAACGCGATCCGGGTGGCTGCCCGGGATGTGTCCGATGCCTGCGAGTTCTCCCTCGACTCGATCGAGCCGGATCGCGAGAAGCGTTGGTCCAACTACGTTCGGGGGGTCGCTCTGGAGCTCGTGAAGGCGGGGGTGCCACTGGTCGGTGCGGACCTGGCGGTCGGTGGCGATCTCCCTATCGCCGCCGGGGTGTCGAGCTCGGCGGCTCTCGAGCTATGTGTGGCGAAGTCCCTGCTCGCAGTCTGCGGCGCCACGATGCCCCTGGCTGAACTCAGCCGTCTCTGCCGCCGGGCCGAGAACGATTTCGTAGGTGTCGGGTGTGGCATCATGGATCAGTACATCTGTGGTATGGGCGAACGCAGCAGTGCCATGTTGCTTGACTGCCGGAGTCTGGAATTCGAGCTGGTGTCGACACCGGTTGGGGCCAGTTTCGTTGTGTGCGATACACGCAAGCCGCGGGAACTCGGCGAGTCGGCCTACAACGAGCGGCGCAGCCAGTGTGAGGTGGGGGCTCAAGCTCTGGGTCTGTACAGCCTGCGCGATGCCACACCACACCAAGTCGGGGCGGCGCGAGACAGCATGGACCCGACCGTATGGCAGCGCTGTCGGCACGTTGTGACCGAGATAGAGCGTACCCTTAGAGCCGCCGATTGCCTCAAAGCCGGCGACCTCTCAGCATTCGGTAGGCTGATGGATGAGTCGCACTGGAGCCTTCGCGATGACTACGAGGTGAGTTGCCCCGAACTCGACGCAATGGTTCGCGCGGCCGCGAGTGCTCCGGGCTGCTATGGGGCCAGACTCACCGGCGCGGGCTTCGGCGGGTGCGCCGTCGCCGTCGTGGACGTCAGTTCGACGCCGGAGTTCATTGAGGTGGCTGCCGCGGCGTACGAGGCGGAGACGGGAATCACGCCGAGCATCTACCCCACGTTCGCCAGCGACGGAGCATCGGTCGGGCTCGTGGCCGAGGCCGGGCGGAGAGAGTGAGGGCGTGACCAGAGCCGAGGAGGTCGACATCAAGCTCGAGCGCGTGCGCGGCCTCATGTCCGAGCGGGGCCTGGCAGGCGTTCTCCTGGGAACGCAGGCCAACTTCGCGTGGGTCACGGGTGGCGGCGACAACCATGTTGGTCTGTCGAGCGAGGGCGGCGTGGCGGCCGTGCTGGTGACCCCCCACGAACGGTTCCTGATCACCACGAACATCGAGGGGGCGCGACTGGCGGACGAGGAAGTTGCGGGTCTCGGGCTCGAACTGCACGTTGAGCCGTGGCATGAGGCTCGCCCGAGCGAGACCCTCCGTCAGTTGGCCGGTCAGGGGCCCGTCGCTGCGGATCACAGCCTTGCCGGTACGCAAGATATGAGTGCGGAGATTGCGCGCCTGCGATGGCAACTCCTGGAGCCCGAAGTCGAGCGCTACCGGTGGGTGGGGAGGGCCGTGGGACTGGTTCTCGAGGAGGTCGCCCGCGAGGTCTCGCCCGGCATGTCCGAGGTCGCTGCGGCGGGCTTGATGGTGGGGAAGTGCTTCAGCCGGGGACTGCTGCCGAACGTATGTCTGGTTGCTGCGGACGAGAGAGCCTTACAGTACCGCCATCCGGTGCCGACAGATCAGAGAGTGAACCGCCACCTCATGCTGGTAATCGGCGCCCGCCGCTGGGGACTTGCCGTCAGCGCCACCAGAGCAGTCCATTTCGGCTCGGCGCCGGCGGAGTTGCGCGAGAAGCACCGGGCGGTCTGCACCGTCGATGCCTGCTTCATCCTGGGCAGCAGGCCGGGCACCAAAGTGGCGGAGCTCTTCCGGACGGCTTGCGATGAGTACAGGCGCCAGGGGTTCCCGGAAGAGTGGAAGCTTCACCATCAGGGCGGGGCGACGGGCTACGCCCCGCGCGAGTACAAGGCGGTGCCGGACAGCCAGGAGACAGTCATGGATAGCCAGGCCTTTGCCTGGAACCCCTCCATCGCCGGGACGAAGTCGGAGGATACCACTCTGGCATCGGAGGCTGGTCCGCAGGTTCTCAGTCCGTCCGAGAACTGGCCGATGGTGCCGGTTTCCCACCAGGGCGAGACCATCGAAAGGCCCGACATACTCCAGAGGTGAGCCATACGGCTCCGCCGAGCCCTGCAGGTAGTAATCCCGCCAGGATTTGTGAGCCACAAGAAGGCATTCCGGGGCCTTACGACGAATAAGGGGCGCGAAGGAGTCTTGACTGGGCGACGCGCAGGGGTCAGAATGCGTGAAGGGTTGTGCTTGTCAGCCGTCTTTGGGGTGCGTTGGCAGCTTGGGCCTGCAGTCGTTTCTCTGGGCGCGTTGTGAGCCTACGGGGAGCAACTAGGGGCACACGCATGGGGCGGAAAGGAACTACTCTTTGCACCTCAAGAAGCTAGAAATCTCCGGATTCAAGACCTTCGCAGACAGGACCGAACTAGAGTTCACCACTGGCATGACGTGCATCGTCGGCCCCAATGGGGTGGGCAAGAGCAACGTTGCCGATGCGGTGATGTGGGTTCTGGGCGAGCAGAGCCGGAAGGCCCTCCGCAGCGCCACTTCGCAGGACATGATCTTCGCCGGCTCGGGTGAACGTGCCCCTCTGGGTCTGGCCGAAGTCTCCTTGACGGTGGAGAACACCGACGGGCAACTCCCCATCGACTTCAGCGAAGTCACCATTACGCGGCGGCTCTTTCGCTCCGGTGAGGCCGAGTACCTCATCAACAAGTCCAAGTGCCGTCTGAAGGACATCCAGGACCTGTTCATGGACACGGGCCTGGGCACCCATGCGTACTCGATCATCACTCAGGGAGAGATCGATACCGTCCTGAGCATTCGATCGGAGGACCGCAGGCTGCTCCTGGAGGGCGTCGCGGGCATCGGGAAGTACCGTGCACGCCGGGACGAGAGCACCCGGAAGCTCGCCGCAACGCAGGCGAACATCACCCGCTTGAGTGACATTATCCACGAACTGGGCAGCCAGCGAGAGGCGCTGGAGCGGCCCGCGGCGCTGGCCAAGCAGTACAACCAGCTCGCGGGCGAACTGGAGACGTTGGAACTGGACGTGCTGGTCTGCCAGTACCGGCGCCGTCGTCGCCGCATCGGCAGTCTTGCACACGACCGCGATGTTGCCGGGCGAGACGGCGCAGCGATCGATACGAAGCTGAACAGCGTCCATTCGGAACAGGGGAAGATCCGAACGGAGCTGCGGGAGGCTGAGGCGGCCTTGGCCAAGACGGTCGAGCGTTCGGCTGCGGCGATGCGCGAGTCCGACCAGGCAAGGGCCGAGGTGAAGCTGGCAGAGGAGCGCCTGCGTTCTGCAGCGGAGCGCCGACAGACCTGGCGGGACCGGATTGAGGCGGCCAGCTCTCGCAGAGATGAGTGCGCAGAGCGGGCTCGACGCGCGGCCGCCTCCCTGACCGAGATGCAGGAAGCCCTGCGCTCCAGGGAAGAGGCACTCGCTGAGAAGCAGGCCCTTTACGACCAGCAGCGGGCTGAGGCTGTGCTGAGCCGGCAAGCCGCCGCTCAAACACGAACCGAGCTGGCGCAGACCGGGGAGGACGCGGCAAGGCTGGAGAACGAAGCTCAGGTGCTGGAGAGTATTGAGGCCGACTTGCAGGAGCGGCAGGAGCGGCTGCGGAGTCAGCGGGAGTCTCTGGAAGCGCAGGCGGTTGAGATCGCGGAGAGCGTTGTTGAGGCGACCGAGCGCACGGAGCGAGAGCAGGGCTTGGTGGTGGAACTGGACCGGCGCGCCGCGGAGCAGCGTCACGACTGGACGGTGCTGAAGGAGACCCTCCGGGAACACGGTCAGAAGCTCCAGATCCTCGAGCGTGCAGCCGCGGAGTCGGAGTCCCGCTGCCGGGTGCTCGGCGACTTGGGGCAGGTGTTCCATGCTTCAGCCGAGGGCGTGCAGGCGGCGTTGAAGGCCGGGGAGTCGGGCGAGCTCAGCGGGATCCGGGGGGTCGTCGGGGACATCCTGCATGTCCCGGCGCGCTACGAGGCAGCGGTCGAGGCGGCCCTTGGGCCGCGTCTGCAGTGGATCATCGTTGATACGCAAGACGACGCGCGGCGGGCCATTGCCCACTTGCGGGAGAGAGACCTGGGCCGTGCGACCTTCCTTCCCCTCTCATCGCTGGCACGAGTGCCGGTATCGTCGGCCATGTTGGGGTCCACGGGAAGGGAATGCCTCGGCGTGGCCTCTCGCCTGGTCAAAGCGCCGCCGGAGTTCCAGAAGGCCGTCGACTACCTGCTGCGCGATGTCTACGTGCTAACGGACCTCAACGCGGCGCTGCAACTCCACCGGAAGCTCGTATTCCAGGGCCGCTGCATCACCCTGGACGGTGAGATCGTTGAGAAGTGTGGCGCGGTCGAGGGGGGCAGTGGCACGCGACCCGGGGTCGCCGGGCTGGCCGGCAAGCGGGAGCTGGAGGCAGCCACCGCACAGGCCGAACGGATCAGGACGGCGGTGGCGGCCATGGTGCGCGTGCGGCAGAAGTTCGAGTCGGCCGGAGAGAAGATCGGCCGGGAGTTGTCGGGAGTGGAGGCCAAGCTGGCCGAGGCTCGAGCATCCCTTGCCGAAGCCAAGAAGGACGTTGCGTACCGCGAGGACCACGCGGAAGCTGCCGGCAACGCGCAGAAGGAGATCGACGAGGAGCTTGATTC
>CBFDAZ010000313.1:0-6480 GCA_965602825.1 uncultured bacterium | reverse complement strand
CTTTTTCAAAAGAGCGGGTTGCCCGCGACGTTCGTCGTGAATAGACCGGGCTAGAGCCGGCCCCCGCCTGATGACAGCGACCCGCGCGTCGGCCGGCGAGATGGGAGTTGGGCTACATGACGCACAGAGCACCTATGTCGAAGACAGTCTGGTGGCGATTGCCGACGCTCGCCTTGATCGCGACAGGCATGCTCTTTGGCCTGGCGCCGGCGAAGCTCGCCGCACAGCCGGGCCCCAACCTGCTGCCTGATCCCTCGATCGAAGAAGCGCAGCCCAAGAACCAGTTTGGGGTTCCGTACGCGCAGTGGGGTGGCTGGATCTTCGAGGGAGCCTGCGAGTTCCGCAACGGGAAGCTGGCGCGCACGGGCGAGACCTGTGCGGAGATGGTCGGCGCCCATGGCGGGAAGATCCGGGTCTACACCCCTGCGGTCACCGTGGAGCCCGGCCGCTATCGGTTCTCGTGCTACATCCGGGGCCTGGACGTCGGCAGCCACGCGTGGGGACTGAGTGAGGACTTCAACTTCGCCGATGACCAGTACCACCCACTGAAGCATACCGGTACCTTTGGCTGGACGCGACTCGAGATGGTCAAGGAGGTGGCGGAGCGGCAGGAAGTCGTCGCGCGGATCGGCCTGTGGGCGCCCGGACGGCTGTGGGTGGACGATGCCGGGTTGGTCCGCGTCGCGGACGATGCGCCATTGACCCCGGAGCCTGTGCTGGGAGAGGAGGAGGAGCCGGTTTCTCCACCTGGCGAGCTGGACGCTGCGGCGGCGGTACGCTGCCCCGACTGCGGCTATCGCAACATGCCGGCCTGGGGAGAATGCTACGCCTGCGGGGAGAGCCTTGACACAGGTGCAACGGCTGCTGAAGGCCCACCCGTCCGGCCGCTGGCCAGCTTCGAGGATGGAACGGTCGCTCCGTTCACGCCGGCGGCAACGGCGGCAGTCGAGGAACACGCCACGGACGGCCGGTTCGCCATGCGCCTGGACGAGAGCTACGTGAGCTGGGATGGGGCGCAGGACTGGACGGGCTATGACTTCCTCAAGGCCGACGTATTCAACGCAGGGGACAGCCCGGCGGAGCTGTATGTGGAGATCCGGGACACGGGCACGACGGGCTACTGGCCGCGCGTCAACTACATGACCGTGGTCCCGCAGGGCGCCTCCACGCTGATCGTGCCCACGGACATCTACGTCGGGGAGAAGAGCCGGCCCGGGCGGCCGCTGGACAAGGCCAACATCACACGGTTCGTCTTCAGCACCGGAGAGGCGAAGGCGTCGGTCTACTTCGACAACCTGCGACTCGAGCGGGACCTCTCCGACAGCGTGAAGGTTCCCGGCCTGCAGGCCTACGACTTCGGTCCGGGTACGTCGCCCCCGATGCGCGGGTTCACCCAGGTCCAGCCGGGCACGACCTACTCCGAAGGTCGGGGCTACGGGCTGAATGACGCGCGGATCTGGCGGGCGTTTGATGTGCTTCAGCCGGACCCCCTGTACCAGACCTTCATCTGCGTTGAGAGCGGCGGCTTCGCGACCGATGTCCCCAACGGGGAGTACCACGTCTTCGTGAACATCGACAACCCGTCAGGCTACTGGGGCGAGTGCCAGGTATACCGGGAGAGGACCATCAAGGCCAACGGCGTCGAGGTCGTCGGCGAGACAATGGACCTGGAGGGCTTCCTGGAGAGATACTTCCGCTTTGCCGAAGTGGAGGACCGGCCCGACGAGAACACCTTCGACAAGTACCAGCGGGCGTACTTCAGCGAGAAGGAGTTCGAGGTCGAGGTCGCCGACGGGCAGCTCTACCTGGAGTTCATCGGCCAGAACTGGGCCAACTCGGTGTCGGCGCTGGTGATCTACCCCGCCTCAGAGGCGGAAGCCGGGCAGCGCTACCTGGAGAACCTGCGCGAACGTCGGCGGTTCTGCTTCGACAACTACTTCAAGCGAGTGCTGCCGGACGGGAGGCGCGATGCGAAGGGCCTCGTGCCGGACTTCGCGCCCACGCCGCAGGAGCGCACGAAGGGCTACGTGGTCTTCGCACGTGACTGGATGGATGATGTCCAGGTGAACTCCATCCCGCGTCGCGAGGAGGTCACTGGTGAGCTCAGCGTCTTCGCTTCGGCCGGCGAGCTGGAGCCGATCGTGTTCTCGCTCTTCCCGCTGCGGGACTGCGGCGAGCTGAAGGTGTCGCTGACCGATCTGGAGGCGCCGGACGGGAAGACGATGCCCGCGTCGGCGGTGCAAGTGGGCCTGGTCTCCCATCGTCTCAGTCGGGTCACGATGGAGGGCACGGTCTACACGATCGCTCCCCGGTTGATTGTGCCGCGCGCAGTGGCGCCCATCGCCGAGGGTGTCACCACCACCTTCTGGCTGATGCTCCGCGTGCCGCAGGACGCGAGGGCCGGCATGTACCGAGGCAAGATCAACCTCAGCTTCGCCGACGGGACCGCCGACTCAATGGACTTGTCGGCGCGCATCTTCGCGACGCCCCTGGACGAGCTTGACGTGCCTGCCGGGCCCTGGGGCTCCAGCATCAGCCTGCCCTGGTACGGGGAGGACCTCGGGGACTACGACCGGGTGATGTACCGCAAGTGCCTGGCGAAGATGCGCGAGTACGGCTGCACCTCGTTCTCGGGCATCCCGACGCTGCGCATTCGTGGGTGGCAGGACGGCAAGCCTGACATCGACTTCGACCGGGCGGATTGGGAGATGGCCGAGGCCAGGGCGGCGGGCTTCGACGACATCGTCGTCAACTACAACGGGGGCATCCGGGGCTTCGACAACTACCGCATCGATCGAGGCGCGATGCAGAATGCCGGCTTCGCCGACTACACCGACTTCCTGCGTGCCGTGCTGGCCGAGGTGGACGCGCACGCCCGCGCGGCCGGATGGCTCCCGGCGGCATACAACCTGTGCGACGAGCCGATCGGGGATGCCATCGCCGCCTCAGCAGAAAACGCGCGAGCCTGGCGCGACGCCGCCCCGGGGACACTGCTGACCACGGGGGCCACGAGCCTGCGCTCACCCGAACCGGACGACCCCCACCTCCCGCTCGCCGGCGCCCTGAAGATCGCCAACCTCAACCTCCACGACCGGGCGGCCATCGAGGCCATCCGCGCCGCCGGGAGCGACTGGGCGTTCTACAACGGCGGCAACCGGTGGACCTTCGGGACCTACATGTACAAGTGCGCACAGGAGTACGGCATGTGTTTCCGCCTGTCGTGGCACTGGAACAACTGCGCCGGCGATCCGTACTACGCCCTCGACTGCCGGGAGGACGACTACGCGTGGTGCGTCACGAATGCGGCCATGGACCTGATCCCGACCCTCCACTTCGAGCGTGAGATCCGCGAGGGGATCGACGACTACCGGTACATGTTGACCCTGGCGCGCCTGGTGCGGGAGAAGCCGGATCACCCGGCAGCCGCCGCTGCCCGCGAGCTCATCGACGGCAAGCTGGCGGCCTTCGAGCTGGGTCAGCGCGACCACAACGCGAAGTGGCCGATGGAGGAGTTCCGCGAGTACCGACTGGCTCTGGCGGAGACCATCGAGAAGCTGTCGAACTGATCCAGCGCCGTCACGCGGGCACCCGGGGAACACGCGGCGCTGGCGGTTGTTACGTCGGGTACAGGTGCACTGCCTGACACGTGCCCCCATAGCCGAGAGCCAAGGAGTGCCCGGCGTTGCGACAGCACGCTTTGACCCGGTCCCTGCCCCTGGCAGGCCGCACCTCCCTCCGCCGTGCGCCGGCCTACCTGTTCGCATGGCTGACGCTTCTCGTCGCGGCGGCCGGCGGCACTCAGGAGCCGCCGCCGGTGGAGCCCGTTCCGATCGCCCCGCCTCCGGCCTTCACCCGCTGGAGCGCCCAGACGCGATGGGACGAGGCGCAGGCCGTGGAGTGGGCCGCCGGGTACGACAAGCTCAAGGTCGCCGAGGCCATCGAAGCGTGGAAGATGTTCCTCAACCTCTATCCTCGCGCGGGGATGGCCAACGAGGCGGCCTGGCACATCACCACGCTCACCACACGCTACGGTCAGCTCCCCAGGACGATCGGGGCTTACGAGCAGTACGTTCAGGAGTTCCCCGACGGCGATTACGCCGAGAGCGCGCTCTGGAACGTCACCTACCAGTACATGGGCGTTCCGGACTGGGAAACCGTCTACGACACGTACGACGAGTTCCTGAAGCGCTTCCCGGCGAGCCCTTACGGAGACGTGGCGCTCAACGGTCTGGCGAGCAACGCCCGGACAAAGCAGCGGTACGAATTGGCGAACAAGCTCTATCGGGAGCTTCTCCAGCGCTACCCTACCAGCGATTACTGTGATGATGCGTGGTATGGGCTGGGGGGAGTCGCCTCGGCCTGCTACCGCGTCGAGGAGGCCGAGCAGGCGTTCCTGACCCTGGCGCAGCAGTACCCGCACAGCGACCTGGTCGAGTCGGGGCTGATGCAACTGGTGCTGCTCTACTACTCCACGCGGGAGTCGTTGAAGGCGATTGAGCTCGGCGGTGAGTTCCTGACGACCTTCCCGCACAGCCCCTACGCGAGCACAGTGCAGACGTACATGTATTATGCCAGCCAGTCGGTGCTCCGCGCCAGGCCCGATCTGGCCATCGATCTTCCCCAGCCCGAAAACCCGAACGAGCCAACCGTCGTCCTGCCCCGGGAGCGCACCGAGGCCTACGAGCGCGCGACGCGGGCAGCCAACCTGCTGGAGCTCGCCGAGGCTGTCCGCCTCTACCAGGAGTTCATCGACAATTACCCCACGGCGAGCCAGGTCGATGATGCTCTCTATGGGATCGGCAACGCCTATGCGAAGCTTGAGACGTATGTCGCCGCGGCCAAGAAGGCCAAGACCCCGGAGCAGTTGGGGCAGGTCGAGGCCGACTGGCGCTGGGTAACCGAGGGACCAGCGGCCGCCCAGGTCGTCACCGGCAAGCCCGTGGACAGCGCCGTTGACGCCTACCTACGGCTGACGTTGACCATGGACGGCAGCGACCTGCGTGATGACGCGCTCTACAAGACCGGGGTGGCATACGAAGGCGCCGAGGACTGGGTGTCAGCTGTCAGGGCCTACCTGGCCCTCATTGAGCTGTTCCCGGTGAGTGCCTACGCCCCAACGGCCGTCAGCCGGCTGAACGCGTTGCTCGCGAACCTCAAGCAGGACGAGGACAAGGCGACCGTCCGGCGCGCCATCGGCCGGGCGTACCCGCACCACGATCTGGCCGACGACTATGTGTACGAGCTGGGCATCGAGGCCCTCGAGGAGGGTGACGTCAACGCGGCCCGCGACCTGTTCGGCCGCTACTCGCAGGAGTACCCCAGCCGATCGAAGGCGGCGGAAGCGCTCTTCTGGCAGGCTCGGTGCGAGCAGCTTCTGGGTAACGGCGTGAGGGCCCGCGGGCTGTACGCCGAGCTGGCAACCCGGTTCACCCAGAGCGGCCTGGCGGACGATGCGTATGCCGAGTACCAGCAGATAGCGGGTGACGAGGCGCAAGCCGTCCTTGATGTGGCCCAAAAGGCCCTCACCAAGGCCTCCGCGGTCGTCGGCGAGCCGCTGATCGGGTATGACGCGATCACGCGCGATCACGTGATGATTCTGGTCCCCTCGGACAGGGCCATCGACCTGCGGGCCTACAACGTGGTCGATCGCCTCGAGCAGGCCTATGGCTTGCTGGCGCAGGCGTGTGGGTACGCACCCAGAGCGGGCGCGCGAGTGGTTATGGTGGTTGACGCCAAAGCCGGGGGCCCCACGCCAGGCGACCCATCGCGCATGCCCGTATCAATGGTGACCACTCCTCCCCCATGGCGCCAATGGTTTGAGGTCGTGACGGCCGCGTTCCTGACCGATCCCGCGACCGTACCGGTAGCCAACGCCATCCCGGGTATCGGGCAGGGAGCGGCTCGCTACGCCGCCGTGCAGCTCGAGGAGTTTGTCTTCGCGGACCTGGGAGAGACGCAGGTTGGCACGGCGGCGCTCCAGGCGCACCTCGGGGACCTTAACCGAACCAAGGGTGCGGCCGTGGGCGGGCTCGCGGCGCATGCTCAGGCCAAGGCGACCGCGGACAAGATCGACGCGACCATCGGCCTGGGGATCGTGTGGAGCCTGGCCGATGCCCTGGCCGGCACGCCGGGCGAGATCATCAACTGGACGCCCATTCTCCCGCTGTTCCAGGGCGCCTCGGCCATCCCGGCTGAAGTTGCCGCACAGGCCGAGACTCTGGAGCAGAAGTCGGCTCTGGTGGCCCACTGGGTGAACACGTCATTGGGGCAGGACTTCACCGCCACGCTCCGAGCGTGGGGTCTGCCCATCACCGCCGAGGAACTCCAGAAGGTCCAGGCAGCCATGGCGCCTGCCCAGCCGGTTACTGACCCATGACCAGCCATCCCGCCCTTCCAGTCGCATCGCGCAGCGCGACGCGCCCAAGCGGGCTCCTGCCTCGAAGATTCGAGAGTCGTTCGTGGGGGCGGAGCTCCAGCTCC
>CBFDAZ010000312.1:0-6491 GCA_965602825.1 uncultured bacterium | reverse complement strand
CATTCATGGCGCCCGATCCCGTAGGGGCACGATTCATCGTGCCCGATCACTTACGGGTCATCTTAATGCCTATGGAGAGCGGTCCCCTGGACGCCGGTCCTGCCGTCGCGGTTCATCGGACAGGGCAAGACGACACATGGGGCATGATCCGGGGTAGCCGAGGCTGAATGGAGACGTCGTGCCTCACTGGCGAGCCGTCTCGAACACGCCTCCGCACCTGGCTGCTACTCCGCCGACGGACGCACTTCCGCCATGTCAGTCAGCTGCCCGCCGCTCAGCAGCTTCACGCAGGCGGGGCGGGTACCAGCGGCAACCGTACTCAGATCCAACCGATTCGGGCCGCTGGCCGCGTCGCTGGCGATCAACTCCGCGCCAGTGGCGTCGTACACGACTAAGCGCGCTCCATCCACCTCGCCCCCGACATCGGCCCTGATTGCGGTCCCGTCGCGTGTGATGGTCAGCCTGTGCCGCAGCAGCGCGATACACGCGACGTCGTCCCGCGGCAGGCGGACCGACACCGCCTTGTCTTCGACCGGACACTCTCGGCAATTGAGCAGATCGAACAGGTGCCACCCGGCGGGCACGTCGATGGCCAGCGCAGGCCCTTGGAAGGTGTGCCCCAGCGCGTTGTAGAGCGTGTAGATGACCTTCTCGCCGGCGCCGAACCGGTTGGCGTAGAGGCGCGGGGTGAGCGTCGGAATCAGCGCCTCGCATTCGCGGCTACCGAAGGCCTCGGCGTTCTCTCGCAGGATGCTGTCCATGTCTGCCGGGTAGTAGCTGCCAAACGAGGCGACGCCGTTCCAGAACCGCTTCTTGTGCAGGAGGTCGGCGCCCCGGTGATCCAGCTCGTAGGCCTTGCACGCCGGGAAGTAGAAGCGCTGCAGGTTGACCTCCAGAGGCCGCAGCTCGGTGGCCTGGACGGTGAGGTCGTAGGTAATGCAGCCTTCGAGGTACTGCATCATGTAGTCGTAACCCGGGTGCTCGGTTGTCAGCACCGAGGTTGGATCGACCCGGTCCATCCGCTCGCGGACCATGCGCGTGGCCTCGCTGACCGCCTTCTGCCACTGGGTGATTCCCCGCTCCGCGTACGTGTGCTGGTGTTGGTCGCTGAAGCAGACGAAGCCGCGGTGCCCGTACTCATCCAGGCGGATCCCGTCGGCGCCCGTCTCGCGCATCACGCGCTCCATCGTATCGGCGACCCACTCACGGCAGTCCGGGTTGTCGTGACAGGGGTTCCAGACATCATAGGCCTTCGAGTGCTCGCCCGTCTCCAGCACGACGCCCCATCCCTCGCCCTTCTGCTGCCCGATCTTGCTGCCGTCGTCCATGCGGAACGGGTCGGTATAGAGCGTCACCAGGGAGCCCATGTCCCTATATGTCTGAATGGCCTCCCGGAAAACCGGCAGCCCGCCGAAGCGCTCGTTGTAGCCGTCGTAGTCGCCGGGCTGGTTGCTCCACATCAGCTCTCCGGTCACCGGGTCCTTCACGAAATACGGTTGCCAGCCGTTCCAGGCCGCCTCGCCGAGCACTTCCTTCACCTGGTCGATCGGCGTGCGCCAGGGCCCGAGGGGCGACCAGTCCCACCACGACATTAGCTCGATGCAGTCCGTATTCGGCTTGATGAAGTCGGTGCGGTACCCGTTCTCGTCCACCAGCGGGCTCTGCCCCCAGCCGGCGGCGATCATGTTGAGGATCGGCCCGAGGCGCGAGGGGTAAGGCCTGAACTCCCACACACGATGCGCCCACGCGGCATAGTCGGCCATGGGGGAATGCCAATCGCCGGGATGAGCCCAGAGGACGGCATCGGCCGGCGCGAAGCTCTCGCCCGCGGGGCGCGTACGCCGGAGGTATTCGTACGCCAGGCTCGTGCCCTCGACGGCCTCGAAGGGGTTCGTCCACTGGTACTCCTCGGTCGCGCGCATCGAGAGGACCTGGCCGCCAAACTCGGCCTGGCCGGGGAGGTGCTTACGCAGCGCGAGAACCTTGTGCCAGCCGTCGGCATCATCGGCGCGGATGGCCAGGCCTCCGCCGCGCTGAGGGCTGTAGAGATCCATGACCTGGTAGAGCGCCTCGTGGTCGCCGTAGCCGCGCCGGATGATGGCCGGCCGGTCGCTGAAGATGCCGCCGCCCCAGGGGAAGAAGTAGTAGTCATCCGCTGGCTCGTCCGAGACCGCGAGACCCGCGAGGTGGGGGAAGGAGAGCTTGAAGTCAACGGCCTCGTCGCCTGAGTTGGTGAGCTCAAGAGCCAAACGCAGCCCCTCATCCTCCATGCTGGCTCGCAGAGCAGCGCGCAAGGCGGGCTGGGGCAGATCGAGCCGCGCTGTGAATCCATCGGGGAGCATCTTGATGGACTGCAGCTCGAAATCCCGGATGCCCGCATACCGGGTTTCGCCCACCTCCACCAGGAAGAGGGCGATCTGCTCGGGATGGCGGGCCACCTCGCAGGCCGTCCATTCACTGTAGAGCGAGGCCAACCGGAGCCGCTTGTCGCTGGTCGTGAACCGGCAGCGAAGCGCCGCGTTCTCCAGTACGATCGCCTCGCCGTCCATCTTGCAGCGAGGCTCTCGGTCGGACGGTCGGCCCTTGGGCTGAGCCATGTGGGGGGCCATGTCCGGCGGCTCGGGGATGGGTCGGCAGGACTGTGTGGCCTCCAATGTCACCTTCGTCAGCGCGATCTCATCTTGCGCCGGTGAGACGACCAGGCCCGAAGGCCGCAGCGCTCGGCCAGCGGGCAAATCAGCTGTGAGCGGAGCCGCTGCGCGCTGGCTCTCCGCGGGATTACCCGCCTCATCGAGCCAGGCGAACTCAACCTCACCCGTCGCCTCAATCGCCGCCCCCAATTCGGCCATCTGGTCGAGTGCTTGCTCGCGCCACTCCATCCGGGCCGACTGACCGGGCTGGAGCACGAGGCCCTCCGCCGTGGCCTCGCCGTCTCTCGAGCCGCGATACAGGATCAAGCCCGCCGGATCGTCGAGCCGATCGGGGGCGCCCGGCTCCCAGGTGACGGTTACCTCCAGGTCCTTCGTGATCAGGTAGAGGCGGACCATGTACTCCCCGTTGCCACCGGGAACGGTCAACTGTTCCTGGGTCCATTGGTCGCCGCTGAAGGCGACGGTGCTGTTGGCGGGGGGCACGCTGGTGTCGATGCAGAGGTAGAGGTAATCGTCGTTCTTGTCGCTCGGGGCTTTGCGCAGGATGATCTCGTTAACGCCCTTGGTGAACTCGTCTTTGGGCAGTATGAAGTCAAACCACCCGAAGACGGGCGTCCGGCCACCCACCCAGGCCGGCGCGCCGCAGTCCGTGGGGTAGCTGTGGACCTTCCCGTTGACGACGACCTCAAAGGCCTCATCGAGACCGTTCTCCTCCTCCGCGTCGTGCCAGGAGTAGTCGCGGAGGCCGAAGTGAGCGGAGAGCCGCACCTGCCGAGCGGCGGCCCACACGTCGTCGGGCACGTTCGAGAGGTCCAGCACCTTCTTGGCCTGGTACTCCGCGCGGACCTGATGGGTGATGTCCAGGCTCATGTTGCGGGTCCATTGGCCGCTATCGTCGCGGACGACGTATACGCCGTCGGCCACCTGCTCGAAGGTCGAGGGCCGAGCGAAGGCACCCGATGTCGCAAGGGCGATCGTGGTGAGAGTTAGCGTGAGTACCAGCAAAGGGAGCCCTCCCGCCTTGGTGAATTGCCGTTCCTCGGAGCGCGGACGCCCTCGTCCAGATCGTCATTCGCGCGTTAGCCCCTTCGGGCGGCGCAGTCCAGATTCAATCGCTGTCGCTTACGGCAACCTCAAGCTCTCCTCCTCCATCACCACGTCCTCGATGTCCCACTTCTTCTGCTCGGCCAGCTCCTTGAAGGCGCGGCGGAAGATGAGCGTGGCCCGGACAGTGGCAGCCGACCCGTCAGCCGGCGCGCGGAACTCATAGTGCGTCACATCCGTCGCGGTGGCGGGAATGCGGGTGTCCTCAACCACCCTCGTCGGGTTCCAGTAGGCCACGGTGGGGGATACGCCGGTCCACGATTCCTCCAGGACCTTGGCATACCCCTTGCCCGGCCGGTCGGCGTAGTCGTCCGGGTCGTCACCCACGCCCGCCCAGTCGGGGATCACTCTATCGCCCAGATGGTGAAGCTCGCGTCCCTGGTTGTCGGTGGCGGAGACGACGAGGATCATGTTCCGCGCCGGATGATCCGTCGGAATGTGGTGCCCGGCCTTCTCGTTGGTCACGCGGACTTCGACGAGAACTCGATCGCGGCGGCGGCGCGCCTCGACCTCCAGCCGTGCCGTGTCCTGCAGGAACGCGGCATCGGCGGCTCCGGGCATTCGGTGGCTGGAGACGTATCCGGGCGCCCGCTCGACGCCGCCCTTCTCGGGCAGGACGAAGTGGGTAGCATCGGTAACGGGCATGTGGCAGTCCTGGCACGTGCGCCCGGTCTCAGGGTCGCTGTAGGGGCTCTTCAGCCACTCGCCATACGAGTTGTAGACCACCGTGTCCCAGAACATCCCGAAGTGACATGGCGCGCAGAAGGCGCTCTCCTGCAAGAGCGGCAGCCTGGTCACTCGTCGAGTACAGTCGTCGAGCGTGCCGAAGAACAGCTCCTCGTTGCCCTGCGGGCGATACAGGCGCATAGACAACACGCCGGGCATGTTCGGCGCAGGCAGTTCGGTATCAGGATCGAGGAGCACGCCGCCGATCTTGTGGCAGAGCTCGCAGAGGACGCCTTCGGTCTCGATCCCGACCACGTCCGCGACGTTCGTCTCGTAGGCGCCCTCCGGTCTGGCGGCGCCGGCGGGCACATGGCATGTCGCGCAGTTCCCGGCCGTGTCGGGGAAGTCCAGCTTGTATCCGGGCCCGAAGTAGGGCTGGTCGAGGTCAGGGGGCAGCGGCCTCGTCCCGTAGTCCCGCTCGGTGATGTATCGCGTCTGGGGGCTCTGGTTGCCCTGCGTGTCCGTACCGAGGTATGTCGTCAGGAACCGTGGATTGACCGCAGACTGCGAATGCGCGTCGGCCCGCCACTCGGCGTGGAAGCCCGGCATGCAGTGGCTGCACGTCTGCGAGCCGCGCGCTCCCTCCAGCGCGAACCAGTCGTAGTCGGGGTTGTCGGTCGTGTAGTGGCGGGTGAGGGTGATGACCGCGCTCCGCTCGCCCAGGGAGGCTTTGGTCCAGCCGATCAAGTGACCTTCGGCCCACGCGGTGATGGTGAGCGGCCCGTCTCTCCCGATCTCGGTCAAGACGAAGGAGCCGTCGTCTGACGAAGTTGTCGCGTTCTCCGTCCCCTGCACGCGAACGACGGCTCCCACGACCGGGCCTTCGTCATCACGCACCCAGCCAGCGATCCTGCCCCGTCCGCTCGGCGCGGCGGCAGTCAGCCAAGCGAGCGCGGCGGCCGCCATTGAGACAGCCGCCACCCCCGTGGCCCACCCGATCAATCTCAGCATTCAAGCTGCACCTTACAGGTGACTCAAGTCCAGCCGGAAGACCCCCGCGCCCTCCGATCCGGCGTAGAGAGTGTTGCCATCGGGGGAGATCGCCAGGGCATTGATCTCCCGGTTCCACAGGTCCAGGTTGATCTTGCTCCAGGTGGCGCCGCCGTTGTCGGATCGGTAGACGCCGCTCTTCACATCCGATGCGTACATGACCTGCGGGTCGGTTGGATCGAACACGATGTCGGAGATGCTCGCGTTCGGGTCAATGCCCTTCATCGATGCAGTCCACTGCGTACCCTCGTTGGCGCTCTTATACAGGCCCGCGTCGTACAGGCCCAAGTAGATGGTCTTCGGATCCGTTGGGTGGATGGCCACGGTCAGGGCTCGAGCGTTTTTGACCTGCTTCGGAGTCGGGTTCCGGGCTTGCCAGCTCTTGCCGTTGGTGTCTGTCCTCAGCAGGCCGCGGTTGTAGCTTGCGGCATAGACCACGTAGGCTTGGGTCGGGTGGACCGCAAGATCACACACGTGCGCGTCCTTTGAGGTACCATCGTTCGCCGGATTCCAGGTCTGCCCGCCGTTCTGCGAGGTGTAGATGCCGCCGCCCGGGAGGTTGAAGTCGAGTTGGCCGAACGTCGCCCGGCCCCCGACCCCGGCGTACACCCGCGACTGGTTCGAACGCGCGAAGGCAATGCAGCGGTAGGCGAGCGCGTTGTTGTTGAGCGAGTCGGCCACGCGCCACGATTGGCCGCCATTACTACTCTCGAAGAGTGACTGCGGGCCCCACAGGCTCGCGCCTAGCAGATGCTGCGGGTTGTTGGGATCAACAGCTACCACGGGCCAGTCGATCGCTTGCGCCGGAGGGGAGTTCAGCCCCGTCCACCGGTCACCGGCATCGCTGCTCACGAACACGCCGCTTCGAGCGGCGGCGTAGACCTTGCGGGTATCGGTCGGGTGAACGGACAAGTGCCTCAACTGAGCCCCGGAGTAGCCCTGGCTGGCATTGGTCCACGTCGCGCCGCCATCCGTGCTCAGGAAGTTGCCTCCACCGTAGGCATTCGCGAAGAGGCGGCT
>CBFDAZ010000311.1:0-6495 GCA_965602825.1 uncultured bacterium | reverse complement strand
CTACTCTCAGTGGGCCCGGAGCTTCGCGCCACCGGACCAGACAAAGTACTTCGCCGCTATCGGGCGAGCACCTCCTTTCCTCCGCTGCAGCGGCCGCATTGGACGCGGTCTTGAGGCGGGAAGACAGGTGATCCGCCTTCAGGGCCGGGTTTCGGCTTCAGGGGTGCTCGGCGCTTCCTCCGCGACTGGTTCCGTGGTTGTCTCGCCTTCGCGCGCCAGGGGCTCGAGGTCCGCCCTGTGGATCTGCATCAGCGGCCAGATCAGATCGGACGCATGGTTCACTGACTTCCCGGCATCCACTAGCTTGTCCGCCGTGAAGGCCTCCCGCGCTTGCCGGATCAGATGCTCGACTTGCTCCATCTCGACACCCGCGTTGGTCAGCATCAGGTACGGCTCATGAAGCAGGCGCATGCGCTCCCGCACCTGCTCCCTGAGTTTGTCCCGCTCGGCCGGGTTGGTGGGCTCTTCGGCGGGCAGCTCCAGGGGAGGCAGACCGATGCCGGTAGGCCGGGGCGCCTCCCCGGGAGACAGGGCGATCTGCTCGTCCGGGGGTCTCATGAGGGAGACGACGATCCTGCCGATCATCTCCTCCCGCTGCTTCTCGTACTCGTCGGGCGACAGCGTCCGTACCTCGTCCAGAGCGCGCCCCAGCAGGTCGTGGACCCTCCGCGGATCAAGAGCAGGCTCGCGCACGGAGGGCGGCCCGGGCTGGCCGGGCCTTGGCTGGCGGGGGCCCTGGGCGCTTCGTGGCCCACGGGGCCTCGCGCCCCCGGGAGCCGCGCGTGGCGCTCTCTGCATCTGCTGCAGGTTCTTGTCCAGCTCCGACCGCCCTTTGCCGACGGCCTTCAGCTTGTCAGTTGCCGAAGACAGGATCTCGCGGACCTGGTCCTGGTTCTTCTCCAACAGGGCCAGGCCGGCGGTCTCGATGTCCTCCATCGCTCCGAAGATCGCCGCCGACTCCGACCGCATGTGCCCCAGCAGAGCTCCGAGGAATCCGGGCATGGCGCCCGGACCCGCAGGGCCTCCCGGGCCCCCGGGGCCCCTGAGGCCTCCTGGGCCTCCCGGTCGCCTGGCCATCCGCGCGCCGCCAGCCCGGGGAGCGCCCCGCGGCCTCCGCTGCGCGTTGGCCGCGACGCCCCTCAGGTGCTGCATGGCCTCCTCCATCTTCTCGGCCGCTTCGCGCTCCTTGCCCTGCGCCAGGAGTCCCTCGGCACGGTTGACCAGCTCTGATGCTTGTTTGGTGTTCGCTCCCGCTTGCCGGGCCCTTGACAGGATCTGCCGGGCCTGCGTTATCCACTGCTGGACCTGTCCGCGAGCCTCTCCTGCCCCCCGTGGACGGCGCCCGGGCATGCGGCCGCCGGGGCCCTGCCTGCCTTGTGGCGAGACGGGTCCGAGCTTCCCGCGCAACTCAGCCAGGACGGACTTGACGGCTTCCTCGTCGCCTGCGGATGCGGCCTCGATGATGCGCTGGGTCTGCTTCTCCATCTCCTCCGGCGGAACGCTGCGCTGGGCTCGGAGCCGGAGCATCATCGCCTGTCGCAGGAGCTCCGGCCGCTCGCGGAAGAACGGGCGCACCGTCTCCGGAAGCTCTTCCACTGCTCGCTCCAGCTCTTCGGGCGATGGGCCGCGAGGCTGATCCCCACCCGGAGGCGGCTGTGGCGTCGTGGGTGGGATCGGGGCCTCCCTCACCAGCCCCATCCCGCGCTCCAGGTCAGACCTCGCCCCCGTGTAATCGCCCGCGCCGGCCCTCTGCTGCGCCGACGTGAAGGCCTGGACCGCGGGCCCCGGTGGCATGGGGATGGCCGACAGGCTCTGGCCATAGTCATCGATCATGGTCGCCATGGACTGGCGATCCGTGAGCAGCTTGAGCGCCGCTCCGCCCACCGCAATCAGGACAAGCACGAGTACGAGCATGGCCAGCCCGCTTGCCGTTCTCATGAAAGGCCTCTTTCTACTGCTGCTTGGTCCAGCGTGCGGGAATACGCGGTCACACGGCGCAAGGCAAGCGCTGAAGGGCGGCATCGATCAGCGCTTCGCGACACACGTAGTGGTTGACGCCTCACTGCTGCCCCAGGTTCACGACATGCCCTTTGCGCTCACCGGGTGACGTCGGCAAGGGCAAGGGGATAGCGACCGTATTCCAGCCCCGCGGCGATGAACTCCCGCACGTTCTCGGCTGGTTTCGGATCCCACACGGAGTCGGCGGTTGAGAGCACGAACCCCCCGCCGGGTGCCAGGGCCTCGATGGCCTCCCGCACGGCTCGCCGAACTTCAGACGGCGTGCCGCGCTCAATGGTGTGTGGGGAGTTGACGCCACCCCACAGGCAGATTCCGTGCCCGACGCGCGCTTTGACGTCGGCAAGGGTTGTGTCGCCCATGCCTCCCATCACCGGATCGACTGTGGAGAGGATGTCAACGCCGATCGTCAGAAAATCATCAAACAGCGGCACGAAGCCCGTGTCCATGTAGATGTGCAGCCGGGCGCCCGCCTGGTGGCAGAGGTCCGCCTTGCGCCGCAGGCCGTCAGCGAACAGCTCGCGGAACTGCCGGGGCGACCAGAGAGCCGTTGTTTCATAACACGAGGTGTGGTAGATCGTGTCGACACCGGCACCGAGCAGGATCTGCAAGCGGCCCTCTATCCACCCGTCGAGCATCCCAAGCAGCCGCTTGACGAAGTCGGCCTCGAGGGTGCCGCCGGTCAGGAAGCGCTCGGGCCCCAGGAGGCTGAAGGCGACGTTGGAGGCCGCTTCCGACACGCCCTCGATGAGCACCTCCCCCCCCGCGAACTCCCGCACCGCATCCCTGCGCTGCTCGAACGCGGCCAGACGATCGCCGGTGACCGGCCGCAGGAGGTGGGCCAGTCGATCGAGGTCGTCCTCGGTCTTCACCATGAACTCCGTCCCACGCGACCAGTGGTGGTCGGAGACCAGGGGCAAGTCGGCCGGCGCCCAGTCGGGCGTCATCCGGCTCTTGAACCGGAGCGGGCCGGCAGGCGTGTCGATCTGCTTGCACAGGATTTCGCCGCGCTGATCCTGTTCGCGCCACTGGCGGACCTGCACATCGGCGTCGAATTGCCAGGGGAGCGACAGGTGAAGCCTGTCATCGACACCGAGTTCAGCCAGGGCCGTCACTCGCTCGAAGGCGTTGGTCCACAAGTGCTCCAGCGGCGCGACGTTCCGGAAGCAGATGGGAACCCGATCCGGCCGTTCGAGGCTGATGGCGGTGAGGAGCCTTTCCCGGGACGTCATTGTGCCTTCCTCTCGCCGTGCGTTCACGGGCAGCTAACCTACTGGCAACGGCTGCTGGGCGTAGATTCCGCCATCTGAGGTTGGTGACCTTCCACTTAAGCGCCCGGCGTGCCGCGGGCGAGGCGGGGTGCCAGGCGGACAGCGACACCCCCGCCCGTCACCGGCGCGGAGCCAGAAAGGCTCCGGGGGGTGTTAAGAAGAAAAACGGACGGTGACGTCGGCCGATCCAGCGCGCTGGGAGGCTCCGCTTGGGGCGTACCGGCCACGGCCGCGGCGATCCGGCCGCTCGGGGCTTGGCGCGCACCCGAACCTTCGGGCGCCGTCGCGCGTCTAATGTAGCTGACGTCTAGCAGATGGGGCACGCCGGGCCGATGGCGCGCGGCGGCCAAGACCACGGGGGTAGTCGAACATGAGTGAGCGAGAAACAAACAGCCATAGACACACACATGTGGTCATCATCCTGCTGAGTGCCCTGCTTGGGGCCACCGTGACCTTGGCGGTGCTCTACGGCCGCGGCACAAGCAACCCGGTGCAGCCGGCGGAGGCCCAGGCCGACGCAACGCAGCTCGAGACGGCCTTCGTCCAGATCGCGGCGCAGGCAAAGCCGGGAGTGGTCAACATCACTGCCAAAGGCGTGGCGGGTCGTGGCGACCGGCAAATGCCGGACGAGTGGCGGAAGTTCTTTGAGGATCCCTTCTTCTTCCCGTTCCGGCGACGCGGGGAAGAGGGAGGAGAGGAGGAGGAGGGGGAGGCGCCCCGATTCCGGGGCCCCCAGGGAGTCAGCATGGGGTCAGGCTGGATCTACAGCGAAGACGGCTACATCGTGACCAACTCTCACGTTATCCGCGGGGCGACCGACGTGAAGGTCACCCTCTACGACCGCGAGGACGACGAGCGGGCCTACGAGGCCAAGATCGTCGGCAATGATCCCCGCAGCGAGTTGGCCCTCCTGAAGATCGACGCTGGCCGCAACCTGCCCGCCCTCAAGGTTGGCGACTCGAAGGCCACCAAGGTAGGGGAATGGGCGATGGCCGTCGGCTCACCGTTCCAGCTCGAGCAGACCGTCACGGTCGGCGTTATCAGCGCCAAAGGTCGCTTCATCAGCGGACAGTCGCAGCGGTTCCGGATTGGCGACATCATCCAGACCGATGCCGCGATCAACCCCGGCAATAGCGGGGGGCCGCTGCTGAATCTCGCCGGCGAGGTCATCGGCGTCAACGTCGCCATCGTCAGCGGGGGTCTGCCCGCCAATGCGGGGGTCGGGTTTGCGATCCCCTCCGATACGGTAGCCGATGTCATCCCGGTTCTGCAGGCCGAGGGAAGGGTCGCCCGGGGATGGTTGGGCGTCGCCATTGAGGACCTGAGCGAGAACGAGCGTGACTTCTACAAGGTGCCCGAGGGCGGGGTCCTGGTCAGCCAGATCCGCGATGATGGCCCGGCCAAGGACAGCGACCTACAGCCCGAGGACGTCATCGTCTCTGCCAACGGCGAGCCGATCGAGGACACGTGGGGCCTGCAGAAGGCGATCGCGGGTCAGCCGCCGGGAGCCGAGGTGAGTCTGGGCGTTGTCCGCCAGGGCAAGGAGCTCACGGTCAAACTGAAGCTGGGTGACACTCCCGTCGCGTACACGGGCCTGGAAGAACCCGAGCCCGCCGAGAAGCCCGAGAACGGCGAGGTGCTCGGCCTGGCGCTAGGCAACATCACGGCCCAAGTCGCCGAGGAGCGCAACCTCACCGAGAAGCAGGGCGTCTACGTGCGCGATGTGGCTCCCGACAGCGAGGCTGCCGAGAAGGGCCTGCTGCCCAACGACGTGATCCTGAAGATCAACGCCACCCTCATCGAGACGGTTGAGGACGTGGAGAGGGTCATCGACGCGGCCAAGGAGGCCGGGGCGAAGTACGTGATCCTGCGCGTGTCGCGCCTGTCGGTTGAGGGCGACATGCAGATCGTGACCATTGACATCGACCCGAACAAGTAGGTCGCGGCGCAGGGGACGCCGACCAGCGAGAGTAACGGGCCCAGCGGGGTGCATCCGCTGGGCCCTATCCATCTCGTCGTGTCATCGGGCGGCGTTGGGCAGGGGACGATGCGGACCGGGCGGGAGGTCGGGCGAACCTGCCGGCTGAATGCTGCGCCATCGGGGAAGAGCCCGGTCCGGCGGAAGGGGACTGCAATGACCGACCGATGTCCGGTGGCGACGGTCTTGCGTGTTCGCGGCGGGTGGGTTGGCCTGGCGCGGACCGAGCGAGGCCTCTGCCGTTCGACGCTTCCCGAGGCCAGCCGTATCGAGGCCCTGCAGCACATCGGGCCCGGCGCCACGCTGGTCTCGCCCGAGGGTGACCCGCTGCTGTCGAGGGCCGCAACACTCGTGAAGGCTTACTTCGCGGGCGATGCGGTGCGCTTCGAGCTACCGGTTGATCTTTCCGGGGTCCCGGACTTCACCCGCTCCGTGCTGCTCGAATGTCACAAGATCCCGTATGGCTCCACGGCCAGCTATGGCGAGCTAGCCGGGAGAGTCGGCAACCCTCGCGCCGCACGAGCCGTCGGTCAGGCGATGCGGCGCAACCCGCTCCCTCCGATCATCCCTTGCCACCGCGTGGTCGGCTCTGACGGCGGCCTTGTCGGCTTCGCCGGCGGCACCGACGGCTTGCCCCTCAAGCAGGCCCTCCTGGACGGCGAGAGGAGGGACAAGTGCATCTAGAGGAGAGGAGGGGACAGGAACCATAGGCGTCAAGACAAGCCGTGAGGAGGGGCCGAATACGAGCCTGCGGGCGTCTGCAGGCGGAGTATCCGGCCCGAGTCCGTAGCGCACAGCCCCTATGTTGACGCCTATGAGGACAGGTACGTTTCCAGGGCGGACCCGTCACTTTTCCGCCTACGCGCACCCAGCAAGTCGATCCCCCAGCGAGAACCGCCTCGCCGCCTGGGCCACCCGGTCGCGGAGGTCCGCCAGGTACTCCTGCCGGGTCTCGTCGTGGTGGAGCATCCGACCATACTTCGGGAGCAGCTCGCGATAGTGCCTCCGCAGGAACTCTTGGACCGCGGGCCACACCTTCGGCCTCGGGTTCAGCGCATCGACCCAGATCACGTTCACGTCCAGATCGGCCGCCACGCCGAACAGCGCGTCGATCGATGCCTGGCTATCCGACAGGAACGGTAGCAGCGGCCCGAACATGACGGCCGTCGGCAGGCCGACCTGCTTGGCCCGCTCGAGAACTTGCAGGCGCTCATAGACACTCGAGCTTCT
>CBFDAZ010000310.1:0-6496 GCA_965602825.1 uncultured bacterium | reverse complement strand
TGGACCTGGTCGAGGAGCAGCCCGACCGGGAGCGGATCATCCGCGACCTGTGGGCGGTCCACCTGGGCGATGAGCCCTACCTGGGTGGGAAGTCCACCGAACAGGTCGAGGCGCTCGTGGCCTACTTCGATAACCACGTCCAGGCCCGCTATCCCCACATCCGATCGTGGATCAACTTCGCGGTGTCCAACCAGGACTTCAAGACCTGGGGCGCCACCGCCGACGACGGGCGGCGCCTGCTTCCGCTCGGTCTCGACATCATCAGCATCGACGTGTACGCCTTTGTGGGGAATGGCAGCGTCGAGGGGTGGGGCAGCCCGGACTTCGAGGAGGCGGAACGCGCCGCCCTCGGCTGGCTGGATGCGATGTTCCGGGACGAGACTCACCCCTGGAACCAGACCCGTCTGCTCCGGGAGGCCATCGAGGTTCGTTACCCGCCGGACGAGCGCCCGATGATGATCCTGCTTGGCTGCTCGAGCTACGTCCTGGAGAAGACGCATCCCACGCCTGTCTCGATCCAGGACCGGTACTTCGACATCTGCCGCGAGAAGGACTGGGCCGGACTGGTATGGTGGTGTTTCGAGGACTTCAAGGACTTCGTCGGCGGCCGGCGCCCCCAGATAATCGACAGCCATCGCCGTCACGGTGCCAGAATACGGGATGATCTGCGCTCAGGACAGCCGCAGCCGGTCGGAGGCCTGCCGTGACCTCGCGTGAGCGCCAGCTTATGGCCATCCGCCACGAGATCCCCGATCGGATCCCGGTTGATGTCATCTGCATCGAGAACCAACCGGAGATCGCCGAGCTGCTCGGCATCGAGCCCGCGCGAGTCTACGAGCGGCTGGGGATCGACGGCCGCCTTGTCTCGGCGGGGTATACTGGGGAGCCGCGAGCTGAGGGCCGGCAACCCGTGAACGAGTGGGGCACTGCGGCGGGTGACGATTACGGCACAAGCCACGCATACCCCCTCGAAACGGCCGGCAGCGTTGCCGATATCGAGAGCTACGCCTGGCCCGATCCGGCTGATTACGACTATGCGCTGGCGGGCCAGGTCGCCAGACAGTGGAGCGAGACGTACGCCGTTCGCGGGCCATACTGGCAGCCGCTCTTCTGCCGCGTGTGCAGCCTCATGGGCATGGAAGAGGCGATGGTCAAGCTGTTGGCGCAGCCCGCCGTCTTCGAGGCGGCGCTGGAGGCCGTCTTCCTCCATACCGCGGAATTCTGCCGGCGGCTGCTCGATGCATCTGGGGATGCAATGCCCATCCTCTGCCTGGGGGACGACTTCGCCACGCAGCGAGGCGTGATGATCTCGCCCACCCGGTGGCGCCGCTTCCTGAAGCCCAGGTTCGCGAAGCTGTTCGAGATCGGCAAGCGCGCCGGGAAGGTCGTCTGGTTCCATTCCTGCGGCGACATCACCGCGATCCTGCCCGATCTGATCGACATCGGGGTGGACGTATGGGAGACGGTTCAGCTTCACACGCTGCCGATGTCCCCCGCCGAACTGAAACGCGAATTCGGCGACCATATCACGTTCTTCGGCGGAGTCAACACGCAGCGGCTGCCGTTCACCAGCCCGGCGACAGTTGCGGCCGAAGTGCAGGAATACATCGAAGTCCTGGGAAAGGGCGGAGGTTACATCTGCGGACCCGACCATCACATCAAGCCCGATGTGCCGGCACCGAATGCCGTGGCATTGTTCGACGCGGCGCTCTCGTTCAGGAGATCGGGGTACACGCAGTGACCACGCGAGGGAAGTACGACCATCGAGATGTGTGTCCACGTTTCTCAGAGTACGCAACCCGGAGTAGGGGCGTGATTCATCACGCCCGCAAGGTGTTGCCGTGCTCCCGTTCGCTGGCACTGGCATTCGTCGTACTCAGGGCGCGGGCGCCATGTCTGGCGCCCCTACACGGGATGCCCACTTGTGATCCCGAAAGCCGCCACGTGGCGACGAGGCCCAACGCAAATCCGACTACGTCCGACAGTGCTGCCGCCTCAGCAGCGTGAACATACTCAGTCAATGACTATCACGGGGCAGGCGCCGTGACTCGCGGCCCTGTCGAACTGCCAGGAGCGTGTCTCGCATACCACGTACACGGAGGACCTCAATGCCCAATGAACTGGTCAGAGTGATCCAAGTCGGCGCCGGCGGCTTCGGCCGCTCGTGGCGCCGAGCCATCGAGGAGAATGACTGTCAGGTCGTAGCTGTTGTGGACGCGAAGCCCGACGCACTCGCCGAGGCCGCCGAGCACTTTGGGCTCGAGGAAGCCCACTGCTTTGCCCCCGGTGACGGCTGGGAGCAGGTGGAGGCCGACCTCATCATCGACGCAACGCCCCACGCTCACCACCGGGCGAATGCCAAACGCGCCTTCCCCAGCGGCAAAGACGTCCTCGTGGTCAAGCCCATGGCCCTGGACCACGCCGACTGCCAGGCGATGGTCCGGATGGCAGAAGACTACGGCCGGAAGCTCGCCGTCGGACAGCAGTTGCGCTTCCATCCGGTAATCATGAAGGTCAGGGAGCTTGTCCGGGATGGGACGATCGGCCAGCTCGGAATCGTCCATCTGGACTGGTTCCGGCAGATCCCGCCGCCGGACGACCCGCCGCTCTTCTGCACCCGTGGCTGGTCGCAGCCCTACCCGATGCTCGTGGAAGGCGCGATTCATCTCCTCGATTACCTGCGGTGGATCACGGGCTATGACCCGGTCAGCGTATGGGGGCAGAGCTTCAACCTGCCGTGGTCGGTCCCGGCCAGCTATGGGCTTGACAGCGCACCACACACATGCGCTTACGCCGAGTTTGAGATGACGAACCCCGACGCCTACGCCCCGCTGCACGTCTGCTTCCGCTCGATAGCGACGCGCCTGCAGCACCATTCGTGGCTGTCGAACATGCACATCGAAGGCAGCGAAGGCACGCTCCGGATTGAGGCAGACCGCGTGTATCTCAACGAAGAGGAGGTCCCGGTGAGCTGGGATAACGGCGGCGCCATCAGCGACCTGCAGCTCGATCGGCTGAACAGCATCATCGCGCGCGAGTTCCTCGACTGGCGCACCGGCGGTCCCGAACCCGGCTTCTCGGGCTACAACAACCTGCCTAGCCTCGGCATGGTGTTCGGCGTGATCCGCTCGTGGCAGACCGGCGTCCGCGTGGCGATCTCAGGCAGGTAACCGGAGCCGACCATGCGCAAGCCGAACCTCCTCTTCATCTACACCGACGAACAAGCGGCCGGGACGATGGCCGCCTACGGCAATGACCGAATCGACACGCCGAACCTGGACCGTCTGGCTGCCGAGAGCATGGTCTTTGAGCGCGCATACGTCACCCAGCCGGTTTGCACGCCCTCGCGCTCGTCGATCCTGACCGGCCTCTGGCCCCACCAGACCGGCTGCACGGAGAACAACATCCCCCTGGCGCCGGAGGTCCCGTGCCTGCCTGAGCTAGGCGACTTCTCAGACTACCACGCCGCTCACTTCGGCAAATGGCACCTGGGTGATGAGATCTTCCCGCAGCACGGCTTCGGAGAATGGGCCTCGATTGAGGACGGATACCGCACCTACTACAGGCCAGAGCGCGACCGGGACGCCCACAGCTCCTACTACCACTGGCTGCTCGAGCAGGGATTTGAGCCCCAGGCCGGCCGCGGCGGCTTCAAGTCATTCCCGCGGGGCTTCTGCGCGCGGCTGCCGGAGGAGTTCGGGAAGCCGGCCTATCTCGCGGCAGAGGCCAGCCGTTTCATCCGCGACAATCGGCAGCAGCCCTTCGCCCTGTACGTCAACTTCCTCGAGCCGCACATGCCCTACTTCGGGCCGCGCGACGGCCAGTACGACCCCCGCAGTATCCCCCTGCCGCCGAACTTCGACGCGGTCCCGGGCCCCGATCAGCCCCTCAAGCTGCGGCTGTTCCAGCGGCACTACGCGCTCCATGGACACAGCGGGCTGCCCCTGGGCAGCGGAGCCAACTGGCGGCGCATGATCGCCAACTACTGGGGCCTCTGCAGCCTGGTCGATACGCATGTTGGGCGGATCCTGAAGACGCTGGACGAGTGCGGTCTGAGCGAGAACACCATCGTCGTCTACACCAGCGACCACGGCGACATGATGGGGGCTCACCAACTTCTGGCCAAATGCACCCAGCATGAGGAAGCCGTGCGGGTGCCGCTGATGATCCGCGTGCCGTGGCTCAAGCAGGCCAGCGGGCGGCACCCGGGCCCCGTCAGCCAGATCGACCTCGTCCCGACGCTGCTCGAACTGCTCGGCCAAGGAGCGCCTGCCACGCTCCCGGGTCGCAGTTGGCGCCCGTTTCTGGAGGGGCGCGGCGACTTCCCCCAGCGCGACGTCTTCATCCAGTGGAACGGGCCCAACAACGGTCTCGGGGACATTGTCGGCCAGGTCAGCCTGCCGAATGACCTGCTGGACCTCGCGTCACCACAGGAAGCCGCCGCCTCGATTGCCGACCCCGTGCGCACGATCGTCACGCCCGAGGGCTGGAAGCTCAACCGCAGCCCGTTGGGCGAGCACGAGCTCTACAACTTGACCGAGGACCCGGGCGAGACGCGCAATGTGGTCGGCGACCCAGGAAACCGCGACCTGATGCAGGACCTGTGCCGCCGCATCGGGACCTGGCAAGAAGGGGTTGAGGACTTGGTTGGGTTGTCAGGGCCTTCACTGCCATAGCCCGCATTGTCCAGGACGCACTTGCGAGCCAGTCCCCGCACCAGTGTACGGCGCCTCAAGCAGCCGCACACAACTAGAGTTTTCTGCCGGAGGGGTGCGGGGAACCGGCTCTTTTTCAAACGAGCGGGTTCCCCGCGACGTTCGTCGTGGATAGGCCGAGTCAGAGCGCCGTTGTCGGCTCTCCCCCAGCGATGACCATCGTGATGTCGCGGTGCTGGGAAATGGCGATCTGCCACTCGCCGGGGCTGGTGGACAGCTTCGCTCCACTCCAGATCGAGTCCTCGAGACGGCGCACGAAGACAGCCTTGCGTCTGGGCAGGTCGGGAACGGTCAGGCTGACCGTTACGTTCCCGCGGCCACGGGGGTTCGGCCCGATCAGGATGAGGTAGGCCCCATCTGCCCGCCGGAAGACCTCCGTCGGAACCAGCGTGTGGCGGTGCCAGATCGTCCGGACGGGGTCGGGGTCGAACACCCACGCCCGCCCCCGCAACTCCCGGAAAAGCGCCAGGTACGCCCGCAGCAGCGGACTGTCGAGCGCTTCCACCTCCCACTCGTTGAACCCGGGCTGCATCCCCGCGAAGAGGATCGTCCGCAGCGAGGCATCCAGTTTCTCCAGGCGCGCCCGATCGTTGACGTCGTAGTAGGTGATGCACACCATCGGCCGCTGCAGGCCGGCGTACTTCTGGCGGATGAAGCGCAGGCCCTCCACCATGACCCCATCCACCTCGCGCATCGTCGCCACATCCGCGATGTGGTTGGCCCACAGTCCCTTGCCCTCCATGGTCAGCCGCGTGCGCAGGGCTGACAGCGTCTGCGCCTGGGAGAACGCAAACTGAGCGACCGGCCGCGGGGAGGCGTCCCCCGCCTCGTCCCCCTCTTCCTCGTCTTCCTGCACGTGCCCCCACACGATCCTTTCGCCGCTGGCTGCGCTAATGCCGTCATCCTGCCCGTAGCTGAAGCCGCTGTGCAGGTTATTGTCGCAGAACACACCGGAGACGGCAGGCAGCAGGTCCAGCATGTCGAACACCTGGGCCGTGATGTGTCCGAACCACGCCCCCGAGGGATCGGGCACCATCCAGAGATACTGGTTCAGATGGCCCTCCGACGGCGTGCTGCCGTCGGGGCGCGCGAAGCGGCCATCCGGGAACCAGGCCTCGGCAAGATCGGGCCGCATCTCCAGGGACTGCCAGTAGGCAAACACATCGAAGCCATGGCCGCGGGCACGACCGATGAACTCACGCGACGCGGCGACCGCGCCGGGATCCGCCGCCCGAACGGTGTAGCCGCCGTAGTACGGGGTCCGCAGAACGTCGGATTCCGTCCACCGGAAGCCGAGTCTCTGCAGGTATTGCAGCTTCGCATCATCCATGAACTGCCCCAGCACCATCGGGCCATCGGGGAAGGCCTGGGCCTTGACCGAGAAGTACTCGGGGTATCGGCGGAGGGCCCAGCCAAGGGCCGGGCGCCAGTCCGGGGCATGCCGCACGATCCAGACGCCCGTGTGCGCCGCGCGTCCGGCCTGAAGCCTCAGGTGCGACGTCCGGGAGGCCAAACGCGCGCGCCCCCACCCGCCCATCTCCAGATGCGGGTAAAGCCCTTCGAAGGGCATTGCCAGGGTCGTGGCGAGTCCTTCGCCCGGCACGTACGCGCATACCATGGGGATGTCGAAATCGCCCCGGTAGCTCAGCCACGGTATCCCAGTTCCCACATGGCGGGGAAAGCCGTCCGCCGGCATCCAGACCATCCCGTCTGGCCCGCAACCTGGCGCCGCAATAACGATGCTCACCTGGCGGATCTCGGCGCTCTGGGTTGTGACGGTG
>CBFDAZ010000309.1:0-6504 GCA_965602825.1 uncultured bacterium | reverse complement strand
ATCAAGGGCAAGGGGCAGTACGTCGGCACGTACCTCGCCTGGACCCAGCTCTCCGATGGTTGGTGGGGCGAGGGAGAGATCAAGTTCTTCATCGACGGTGACACCGAGTACCCCACCATCTGCGGCACGGGCACCGAGGACTACTTCGGGGGCGCCTGGGGCTTCGGTGACACCTTCTCGACGGCCTATCTGGGCTATCCGCTGTGGCAGAGAGAGCCCGGCCGGGTGCCGAAGCACGGGCTGTACCGCTGGCACATCATGGACCCGATCCGGTTCGACGAGGACCTGAAGGTGACAATCCAGGAGCTCGGCTGGTGGCCGAACGGCAAGTTCCAGCCGCTGACCGACGATATCTCCTCTGTGGGCTACTGGTATCAGACCGAGCCGCACGCTGCGTTCCCGGCGATGCCGCCGCCCAATGAGCGTTGGTCGCGTTGACAGCTAACGACGGACGGCCTGAACCACAAAGACACTAAGACACGAAGAAGGCGCGGCCCGGGTGTGTATCGGGCCGCGTCTCTTGCCGTTCTTTGTGTCTTCGTGTCTTCGTGGTCTGCCTTCACTCCTTCCGGAAGTTCAGGCAGTAATGGTGCATCGTGTTGGACACCCACGCGTTCCCCATGCCGTACGGCGCGAGCCGCTGGTTGTCCTGGCACCAGATCTTCTCATCCTTGAGCTTCAGGAACTCCCCCACACGGCGGCCCAGGTCCCAGGCCAACGGGTAGATCGTGCCGCCCTTCTTGACGTTCTTCACCACGACCGTGAGGTAGCGCCGGGGCCGCAGCAGCTCGGCCACCGCGCGGTAGACCTCGCAGACACCGTCCACGAACTGCTCGTAGTCATCGATGTTGCCGAAGTCGTTGGCGTCGTCCGAGTAGTGCACGTCCAGACCCTTCTCCTCGCGCTCCTTTTGCGTCTCAAAGCCCTTCCGGCGCAGCATGTCCCAGTACGGAGGCGAGGTGAGGCAGTAGTCCACCTCACCGACACCGAACTCGAGCAGGTCCCGCGCATCTCCGCAGATCACGCGGAACGACGGGCCCTCACCCAGCGGCAGCTCCGTATCGCGGAGCCTCTCCTCGCCGATCTCTGCGTACTTCGGCAGCAACTCGACGCCGACGGCGTTACGCCCCGCTTCCAGGGCGGCCACCAGCGCGCTGGCCGTGCCCATCATGGGGTCGAGCACGGTCTCGCCGCGCTTGGTGAAGAACTCGATGAACTCACCGGCGAGGGTCTCGGGGAACTTGGCGGGATGCAGCAGCACGTCCTTGCCCCGAGGAGGCGGGTTGTGCACAAACCAGCTCTTCTGGAACTTGAGCCACTCCTTCGGGGAGAGGTCATTGAGCCGGTTGCGGAACGGTCTCTTGCTCATGAAGTCCGCCAGCGGGATCGGGTTGGGCAAGCTGGGTCAGACGTCCAGACCGTAGAGCGCCCTCGGGTTCTCGTAGAACCACTTGGTTGCGAGAGCGACGGCCTCATCCCGGTCCATGAGGCCTTCGTCGATACGCGCGCCGAGAACATGGGCGATGTTCTCCCGGGCCATCAGCAGGTGTCCGTAGACCTTCTCGACCGGCAGGTGGTAGTCGCCACCGAAAGCCAGGATCTTGTTGACCGGCACCAGGTCGATCCACTCGTTCAGGAGTGACCGCGTCATCATCGGCGAGATGATGTGGCACCAGCACAGGTTGAGCCAGACGTTCGCGGAGTTCTTGCCGATCACGCCCGCTTCGCGCACGCGCGGCATACCGGCGTGGTAGATGTCGAAGCGCGTCTCCGGATGGCGCTGTACAATCGGGATCATGTGGTGGATGTCGAGCGTGCGGAAGTCTCCCCACATGCCCGTGTGCACGGCGACCACCAGGTTCTCCTCGGCGGCCATGTCGAGGATGGCGGCCTGCAGAAAATCCCGCAGCGGATTCATGTCCGGGAGTTGCTTGGCTTTGCCGGTCCGCAGCTCGATGAACAGGTCATGCGCCTTCCCGCGGTCCGGCTCGCCCCACGGGCCCGCCCGCATCTTGAGGCCGACGACCCTCTCTGTCTTCCACCTATCGAGACCCTTGCGCACGACGGACAGATAGTCGTCGAGCGTGGTGACCGTCTCGCCGAACTGGGCCGCGTGGTTCGCCACAGCCTTCCAGGTCCGGACGGCGGCGTAGGTGTCGAGCGGCATCAATGGAACCAGGAAGTCGTGGTCGTAGTCGGTGCGCGCGGCCTGCGTCAGCGCCGCCCGGATGCCGCACTTCTCGAAGAGTATGCGCTGGTAGATGCCGGCCGTATTGGCCTCGGCCATGGCCTCGGACAGCGGCTGGTACGTCTCCTCGCTGATGTCGTCGAAGCCGTAGAACTCTTTGGCCGCGATGAACGCTGGTCTTGCGTACGAGCCGTAGCGGATGTTCGCCAGGATCGGCGCAAAGAGCTTCCAGCGGTCATCAAGCGGGAGCTCCGGGTTCAGCACTCGCTCCTGGTCGGCCGGCGATAGCCCGGCCGTGATCTGGTCGAGCTTCGTGTAGTGGCTGAACAGTGTGAAGGCATCGACCTTCTGCTCCACACGTACCCGTTCGGGGGGCAGATGCTCGTGAGCGTCGATAACGGGGATCTCGGCGAAGGCCTCCACGAGGTCCTGAACCAGCTTGGGGTCGGACATGCCGCAGTCGCCTCCGTTCGTGGGTCTGCAGACAGCGTGGCCAGGTGCGATCGACCGAGCCTTCGCCCCCGCGACCCTAGTCGTGCCTCAACCCAGCTCATCGAGCATGCGCTTGACCTTGGCCTTGAAAGGAGGTAGATCCGCCACGACGATGGACCAGATCTGCTCCAGGTCAATGGCGAGGTAACGATGCACCACCACATTGCGGAAGGCCGCGATGGCCTGCCAATCGGTGCTTGGGAACTGAGCTTTCAGTCCGTCCGACAGCCGCTGGGTGGACTCCGCCACCGTCTGCAGGTTGCGGAGCACAGCATCCTGAGTCTTCGTGTCCGCGAAGAACGTGCTCTTACCTTCCGCCGTGTACTCCCCAATGCGGGAGATGCCCTCGTCAATGTGGAGCAGGTACAGCTTGTCGTCCCTCATAGCGGCACGACTTCCTTGAGCACCCGGTCGCGTACGTACCAGTGCAGTCCATTCTCGGTCACGACCTCAACCCTGCAGCCAAGCAGTTCTTGGAGGTCTGCGATCAGACCGCCGGGGAAGAAGGGTGTGCGATGCTCGTTCATCTCGACCAGCAGGTCCACATCGCTCTCCGGACCGGCCTCGCCACGCGCCAGCGACCCGAACAAGCGGACGTTGCTGGCGCCGTGTTTCTCGGCAAGGCGCAGGATCTCAGATCGGTTGGTCTTCAGTCGCTGTGCCAGATCCATCTCGATCGCTCCGATGGCCGCAAGACCCCAGGTCCAAGCGCTGTGGTATGCGCAATGGTCGATCAGTCTTGGCGCATTGAGCCGAGGATTCCTCTTTGGCTGCCACCACGCCTACCACGCTGGCTGAATAGCCCTCATCCACAGTCACTCCGGCTTCGGCGGCATTGCCTCGGCAACGAGGGCCAGGAGCACGTCGACGTTCGGTATGGCGCCCATGGGGAGGCTCGTCCGCCGCAAGCCGCTCCCCTTCCTCGGCTCGACTATCAAGTACCCCTTACCAACGCCGACTTGCTCGATCTCTCCCCAGGGGAACAACCGGTACCGGTCCTGGAGGCCCTGAGTGAGGTTGAGCCTGATCGGGCCGAAGTCAACGTTCTCGCCCCGGCTGAAGGCTTCCGCCAACCGATCGTAGACCAGCGGTGTCACCTTCTCGCGAACGTGCTTGCCAACCGCTTTGATGCCGCTCACGTTGCCATCCAGGACGATGCGATCCCCATCCCTCATGTCGAGCGTATACGTGTAGAAGGTCCCTGTAGGGATGAAGTTGACGTACTGCCGCGTGATCTCAAAGGTGAATGCGTCTATGTCCTCCCATCGCCAGCCCTGAACTTCGCCGCTCCGGCCGTAGGCCAGGCCGTTCTCGTACAGCACCACTATCCTGTTGGCGCGGACATAGGTGTCCGCAGCCAAGACCAGCGCGACGAAGACGAACAGCCCCCCGGCGCCGTACCACAGGCCGTGTTCCTCCAGCGCCCCGACGCGGGCCAGGAATGCCATGGGTACTGCGCCGGCCAGAAGCAGGGCGATGAAGGCGATCCGGAGCGAGAGCCGCCACGTGGTCATCCTGTGGACCTCAAGAGGCTGCCCGAGGTCCGGGAGGGTCAGGAACGCAGCAGACAGCTGCAGGTGTGGCGCCTCCATCTCATGTACCCCCTGCGCCAGCCGAACTCCATTCTGTCACCCGGGCGCTTGCGCCGAAGACTCGCCCAGTCGTCCGTGCCCGCGGGTCTCCCGACCCGCGCCGTTCCAGTCGTGCCTGGGCCGGGTTTCCCAACCCGGCGCTGTTCGTCGTTCGTGACGGCGGAGCTCCTGCTCCGCCATGGTGGCTTCTGCGTCCCCACTTACTCATCGAACGGCAGAGACGCCTGGGCTGGCATCGAGAGCGCTCCGGCGGCCAGGCGGCCCGCCATCCAGAGCTCCATCCGTCGCCCCATCTCGGCATCCCATTGCTCGAAGTCCCGGCACGTCAGGACACCTCGGTGCAGGCGGAAGATCAGGTCCTCGAGGGCGGCTGCCGATACCCCATTCTCGTAAACATGGGCCAGAAGGCCACACCACGTTGCCACCCTGATCGGGACCACCGGAACCGGTTCGCCACGCCACGACTGCTGGTTCAGGACGAAGAACTGCCACAGCGTCCGTTCATTGATTGTGGGTGCGAGGAACAGGCCGATAACGGGCCGTGCGTCCCTCCCGTGCTCCACGATCAGCCGATAGACATGATCGACGACGGCGGCGCCCTCGTTGGTCCACTGCCGCACGCCGCTTTGCAGGCTGACCTCCGGCACCAGGATGATCCGCGGGCTGTAGTACTCCATGTCGGGCGTGTTTCCGGTGCCCGGTGCGAAGGAGCGGGGCGACAGGTCCTCCTCCAAGCGGAAGCGCCGCACGACGGTATGGTCGCCGTCCAGCGCCACCAGGGAGCGCCACGTGTTGACCTCCAGCCAGCGCGCGGCGTCGTCCTCGTTACCGCCGACGATGTCATCGAACTTGCCGAGTATCTCCTGGCGAACCGCCGGGGTCTTGGCCTGGCGCTCGACGAACTCCCTCTCTCGCGCATTCACCAGGCCCCGCTCCAATCGACGGTTCCACTCCCGCAACTCCGCGTAGTCCGCGCCCTCGACGGCCAGCAGCGCCTCATCGGGATCGATGGCCAGGGACAACTGGGTCTCCCGGGCTCGCGCCTCGGCGATGATGCGACGCAGAGCCTCAGCCCTCTGGCGAACGTGCTCGGCGAGCGACTCCGGACGGTCCCACGGCAGTTCGGCGACATGCGGGTCACCGAAGTACGCGTAGAAAGCCTCCTGGTCGTCGTAGTCGCTGCGCAGCTCAAACGGATGCGACGAGGCGAGCTGGCGGAACTTGAGCTCGGCCCGGGCCGGCACCCGCAGCTTCGTATAGGGCCCTCGTCCGGACGAGACGACGATACCTGTGTACTCGGCAAACCGAGCGAAGGCATCCGCCATGTCCAGCAGCGAGGCCGGCGACGGCCGCTTGAGCCGCGGGTTGAGCGTACGACAGACGCGCCGGAAGTAAGCCCGGTCACTCTCTCCCTGGTCGCGAGTGAGCTCCCGTACCTGACCTACCCGCTGGATGGCGTCGGGGATGTCCTCGCGGCGGAGGCAGGTGAAGAAGGTCGCCGCGATCTCCAGGCAGCTCACCTCGCCCAACCGGTCCAGCACGCGGAGGAGGATCTCAAATGGGAACACACCCATGTGTCGGAACGCAGCCCCGCTATGGACGTTGTTGGGGAACTGCCACTTGAAAAGCTGCCGGAGCATCACCTCGTCAGGGTCGTCGGTGGCCAGGATCTCTCTGGCGGCCGGTGTGACGCGGATGATCCCGGTCCCACGCTCCTCATACGCGAAGCCGAAGTAGGAGAAGATGATCTTCTCCTGACGAGCGTTCGACTCGGGGTCGGGCGTGGCGTCGAAGTCGAGATCCGGGTGGGCTGCAGCGACGTAGGATCTACGCACCGGACGGTGGCCATTCTCGTCTACCAGGTTCCAGTTGCGCCCCTCAGCCGTAGCCACGAAGGCACGGAGCCATTCGACGGTTCGGATCGCCGACCGGGGCTTGGTCCGCATCGTCCAGGTCAGGCGCTTACGAGTAGCGTGCATGCGCTCCTCATCGAGGTGAAGGCCGGCGTTGACCGACAGGCCCAGAGCGGCAGATCAGCGGAAGCAACGGTCGCAACCGGTCGGACCCAGAATCCTGCGTGCCAGATGGGCGACTCTACTCGGGGGCGCCGTCTTCGTCCCACTCCAGGAGGTCCGCCGCCACGCTGCCCTCGGTACTGGCAGGTGGATCGAGTCTCAGCAACCGGCAGAGGGTTGGCGCGACATCGGGCGTCCACAACGGCACCGTCCGCTG
>CBFDAZ010000308.1:0-6543 GCA_965602825.1 uncultured bacterium | reverse complement strand
CGCGCATGACGCCCCGCTGTCTGTCCCCCTTCCTCCTGGCGCTGGCCGTTCTCGTTGCGCCTGCCCGAACATGGGCGGCGTCCCTGGGGTGCGGAGGCGCTGGTCAGGCTGGCTGTGATCGGGCGGGCAGTAAGCAGCCTCGTTCCCGAGACGTTTGACTCGGGCGAGCGACTCCCCTACTATTGTGCTGTGTTGATCCCCGGCTCGCCCCAGCCATCCGCCGGCCTTCCCCATGGAGAGGTCATGGCACCCGATGTCCCATCGGACGCATCACGGATGCAGCGGACGCGCCTCATCGCCTTCGTTGTGTTCTTCGCGGTCGTGGCTTGGTGGCTCACCTTCCTTGCGCAAGGCGTACACGATCACGTCGATGCCGTTCGGTACGCGGGAAACGCCGCGAGCCTGTCCCGCACGTTCCAGGGGGCGCCGAGCCTCTCGTGGGACGACTTCGTGCGGCGAACGGGTAAGCTCGGCGCTCAGGACGCCATGCCGAACCCCGGCTTCACGCTGCTCCTAGCGGGCGTCTACCGCGTCACGGGCGTCGCCAGGGTGTGGTACGCCAGCCTGCTCGCGTTCCCGTTCTTCGTGTTCGGCGCCATCTTCGTGGCTCTCTACTGGACTCGGCTTTTCCCCAGTAGATGGGTCGTCTGGTTCTCCGTCCTGGTGTTCTCGAACCACCGTCTGATCCGGTCGCTCTCACGCCCTCTGACGGAAGCCCCCTTCTGGGGCACTTCCATGTTCCTCTTTTGGTTCGTCCATCGCCACCCACGGCGGGTGGTCTGGGCGGGCGGCATCGTCGGCTTCACGGTGATGCTGCGATTCCAGGCCGTGTTCTACGTGCCGTTGCTTCTGGTGCTTCTCGTCCGCGAGGGGTCCGTACGCGCGGTCGTTCTCGATGCGTTGCGCCTTTTGGCAGGCGGCTTGCCGTTCTATGTGCTTCTCTTTCTCCTTCCCCGGTTGACGGGGACGGCGGCATCGGGCGCCGCCGCTTCGTCGGACTTCTACTTGCGCTTCTGGGTGCCCCGTCTGCTGTCGCTCGACCCCGTTCGGTTCGCCACCGATCTGGACGTGTCGCTGTCGCGCCTGCCTGCCTTCCTGTACCTCACGCCGGTGTTCTGGCTTCTCCCCGTGTCCGTGTTCTGTGCGGCGCGGGAGTCGCATCTGTACCGGCTCAGGTGGTTCGTCCTCCTGGGCGTTCTGAGCCTCACGGCCGTCTACTCCATCGGGGAGCCGGTTCAGGGGCGGTACCTCGTCGTCTATGTTCCGCTCTTGATCCCCGTGGCGTGGGAATTCCTCAGCGGTCTCGCCCGGCAGTGGGGGCGCGCGGCCGGGCCGCTGCGGCTGTTGGCCGCGGGATTCTTCCTCTTCGCATCGGCGCCATCCATGGCACAGCTTGCGCTCTGCGCCCGGCATGTCTCCCTGCGTAATCTGCACTTCCCGAACTGGGCTCCCCTCCAGTCTGCTCTGCGTGAGCTAGGCCCGGACGCCGTCGTCGCAACGAACCGCGCGCCATTCCTCGCCATGCTGTACGAGTCGAGGAACCTCGTCGCCCTGCCGGCCACGGCGTCTGCATTCCTCCGCGAGTCGTCCCGCAATGGTGAGCTTGATGCGGTGGCGTTCGTTCTCAGCCGCTTGCGCAACGAGGTGGTCATGAAGCAGCATCGGCCGCTCCTGCCGACGGACATCGCCCAATCAGTGGCGGACGTGCCCTTCATTCTTGAGCCGAGCCACGGGTGGGCCGACGTGCTGGAGAGGGACGAGGTGCTCGATGAGAGCGGCCATCGCTTCCGCAAGGTCCTCGATACCCAGGATGCCTTCGTGCGCACGGTCGTGTTCCGTGCCGAGATGCAGCAGTCCCAATGCCACAGTCCTTGACCGCGGGCTGGCCCGCGCTGGGTGGCGCCGCGGGCCCACTCCGAGAGGCCTCACGCATGGTCGAAAACAAGCACATCTTCATCACGGGCGGGGCGGGCTTCATCGGCTCCACGGTGGCGGGACGACTCGTGGAGAGCAACCGCGTCACCGTGTTCGACAACCTGTCGCGCAACGCGCTCCAGAACCAGCCCTTCCGGGAGCACCCTAACCTGCGCACGGTGCAGGGAGACGTGCTGGATGTGGACGCCCTGAGGCGTGAGATGGCCGAGGCGGACATTGTTGTGCACTGCGCCGCCGTCGCGGGCATTGACACCGTCATCAAGAGCCCCGTGACCACCATGCAGGTCAACATGGTCGGCTCGGCCAACGTCCTTGCGGCGGCGGCGGAACTGCCCTGCTGCGACCGCGTCGTCTGCTTCTCCACCAGTGAGGTCTTCGGGAGCCACGCCTTCAACTCCGAGGAGACGGACCACACGGTCACCGGCACCGTGGGAGAGGCCCGCTGGACCTATGCCGTCAGCAAGCTGGCCGAGGAGCATTTGGCTGTCGCATACCACCACGAGAGAGGACTGCCGGTCACCGTGCTCCGGCCCTTCAACGTCTATGGCCCGGGGCAGGTTGGGGACGGGGCACTGCGAACCTTCGTGCTGCGCGCGCTGAAGAACGAGCCGATCGAGATTCACGGCGACGGCATCCAGATCCGCGCGTGGTGCTACGTGGACGACATGGTGAACGCCGTGCTCCTGGCCATGGTCCACCCGAAGGCCATTGGGGAATCGTTCAACATCGGCAACCAGAAAGCCGTGGTCACCATCTACGGCCTCGCGAATACTGTCCTCCGCGTGTTGGGCTCGTCCTCTCCGATCCGCTTCACCCGGAAGGACTACGCAGACGTTGAGCTGCGCATTCCCTCCGTTCGCAAGGCCAGAGAGATGCTCGGTTTCGAGGCGGAGGTGGACCTCGACGAGGGGATTCGCAGGACGGCAGACTACTACAGGAGCCTCGGCGAATGATCCGGCTGACGGTCCCGTCCATCGACAGCGAGGACATCCAGGCCGTCCGCGCGGTCCTCGAGTCCGGCCTCCTCGTGCAGGGCAGGAACGTGGCCGCCCGGTCCCTGACGCTGCCCCTCTACGAAGGGTTGACGGCCGAGGGCCAGGAGCGCGTCGTGGAGAGCTTACTAGCCGCCATCGGAGCGATCGCGGCCCAGAGAGGGCGAACATGAGCCAGCCGATTGCCGTGTTCGGAGCGGGGGGCCACGGGAAGGTGGTCGTCGACGCTCTGGTGGCCTGTGACGCTCCGCCCATGGGCTTGTTCGATGACGAGGTGAGGCTCCACGGCACATCGGTCCTTGGCCATACGATCGTGGGGGGACGAGAGGAGCTGCTCGCGCGCTGCACAGACGAGTGGTCGGTGGTCATCGCCATCGCGCGGAACGGGGTTCGGCAGCGCCTGGCGCGCGCGCTGGCTGCGGCAGGCGTCCGGCTCAGGGGCGTGCGTCATCCGTCGGCGATCGTGTCACGCCACGCGGAGGTCGCGGAGACAGCGCAGTTGATGGCGGGCGCGATTGTGGGCGCCGGCGCGCAGATTGGGGAACACGCGATCGTGAACACGGGCGCGATCGTCGAGCACGACTGCCGAGCGGCGCCCTTCTCCCACATCGGCCCAGGGGCAAGGCTGGCCGGCGCCGTCCACGTCGGGGAGGGGGTGCTGGTCGGCACGGGGGCCAGCGCCATCCCGTTCTGCCACATCGGCTCCTGGGCCACCGTGGGAGCAGGTGCGGTGGTCCTGTGTGACGTGAGCGAGGGGGTGACCGTGGTCGGCGTCCCCGCGCGAGAGGCGGTCGAGGAACGGTCGTGAGCCAGTCAGGCGATCCCTTCATCCCGATTGCCCGTCCTCTGTTCGACGATGCCGAGGAGCGCGCCGTGGCCGAGGTGCTCCGTAGCGGGTGGGTCTCTCAGGGGCCGCGGGTCGCAGAGCTCGAGGCGGCCCTCGCCACGTTCCTTGGCTGCCGATACGTACGGGCAGTGAATTCCGGCACCTCGGCTCTTCTGCTCGCCCTCAAGTCCGTGGGCATCGGCCCAGGCGACTCTGTGATCGTTCCCGCCTTCACCTGTGCCGCAACGGCACTGCCGGTGTTGGCGCTGGGCGCGCGGCCGGTCTTCGTGGACGTGGAGGTCCCCACGCTCCACACCACGTGGTGGCGGATCGAGGCGGCTCTCCGTCCGGACACGAAGGCCGTACTGCTGGTCCATCTCTTCGGGCGAGTGGCAGACGCCGTTGGCATTGCCGCCAGTTGTCGCGAGCGTGGTGTCGCCCTGGTCGAGGATGCTTGCTTGGCGCTCGGCGCCCGGCAAGCGGGCAAGGCGGCAGGGACCTCTGGCACGGCGGGCTGCTTCAGCTTCCACCCGCGCAAGATCATCACCACGGGCGAGGGGGGAGCCGTCTGCACCGATGACGAGGCCCTCGCGCAAGGCGTCGAGCGGGACAGGAGCTACGGAGCGGCAGTCAGTGCTTGGGCGCGCCTCGGGACACGGGAGGGAAGCCTTCGGGGATTTGACCGACTCGCCTTCAATCTCAAACTCACCGATCTCCAGGCCGCCATCGGTCTGGTACAGATGCAGCGCCTCCCCGCGTTCCTCGAGCAGCGCCGCGAGGTCGCCGCCGCGTACAGGAGAGGGCTGGCAGACGTCCCTGGGCTGACCCTCCCGCCGGCGCCAGCCGCCGAGGAGGAAGACGCGTGCCAGGCTTTCGTCTGCCTCTGGACTCCCGAGCCGATGGAGAGGCTGATGCGGGATGCCCAGGCCCGGAACGCCGCAATCGCCTCCCGGGAAGTGCTCCGGGGGGAAGTCACGGCCCAGGGGGTGGCGTTCTCGGACGCCGCCCAGTGCCTGCCCGAGTTGCCCGTCTTCCGCGCGCACGAAGAGGAGGCCGGGATCGCACCTGATGTGGCGTGTCCTGCGGCGGCCGCGGCGGCCCGTTTGAGCTTCGCGCTGCCGATCTTTCCTGGGATGGCCGCCCGAGACGTGGAACGAGTCGTGCGTGCCGTGCGTGCGGGCGCCGCGCGCGCCTGGGCCGACCGGTCCTGAACCCCGGCTGCCGAACGGAACCGTGCCGTGAGAGTCCTGCTCCTCAGCAGTTGGTATCCCCCCGTCCGCTCGGGGTCCTCTTTCTGGGCCGAATCCCTCGTGAAGGCCTTGCGGAGACGCGGCCACGAGGTCCGCGTCGTCACGACACGCTGGAAAGGGGCCGAGCGCGAGCCTTCCGGCGCGCGCGAGGAAGTGGTGTACCACTTGCCGGCGTGGCTCGTCCCGCGGAACCGGTTCCTCCTCGGCCTGCCCATTGTGCCCGTCGCCTGGTCGCGGCTCAACCGGCGCCGCGTGTTGGAGATCGTCCACGCCTTCAAGCCGCATGTGATACACCAGATTAGCCACATCTTCGATACGCTCTTCCTGTCGGCCTACGCGGCAAGGAAGACCGGTACCCCGCTTGTCGGCTCTATCACCACGCCCATCCAGTCGTCCTCGGGGTTGGTGCAGAGCCTCATGCGCGCGGTCGATCGGGTGCTCGTCTATCGCTTCGGCGTCCGTCACTGGGACCGGATCATCTGCTCGGACTCCGAACAGGCGCGGTACGCCCGCGATGCGTACGGCCAGCGAATCGAGGGTCGCCTGGTCACGCACATCTTCGCCGGGATCCATGAGCGGGTCCGCCACGCGCAAGCGGAGCCGAAGACGCCGTGGCCCCAGATCGTCACGGTGGGCCACATCCACAAGATCCGCGATCCGCTGAACCTGATCCGCGCGATGCCAGTTGTCCTGGAGAGCTTTCCCGACGCCAAGTTCGACATCGCGGGCCGCGTCCAGATGCAAGAGCCGGTCCGCGAGGTGCAGCGACTCGGCCTCGAAAGGGCCGTGCACTTCCTCGGGGAGGTCCCCGTCGAGCAGGTGGCCAAGCTCGTGTCCCGCGCTCATGTCTTCGCCATCCTGCATCAGTGTCGGTACGCCGGGCTGAGCTTCACCGCCATCGAGGCGATGGAATTCGGCACGCCGGTAATCATCAACGCTCCCGCCGATCTCTATGGGCCCGGCATGGTCCGAGACGGGGAGAACATCGTGCTCGTGGACGGCAAGAGGCCGGACACGATCGCGCGCAGGATCATCGAGTTGCTCGCCGATGCCGACCGGCGCGAACGCATTGGGCAGAACGGGAAGCAGTTCGTTGCCTCGCACCTGAACTGGGACGTGAACGCCGAGCGTACCGAGCAGCTGTACAGCGAACTCCAGTAACCCGTCCGTCTCGTGCACGACGAAGCCGGACCACGTGCCGAACCACTCCTCAGTGTGGCACCCTTGCCGACCAGCCGTTGAGGCCGGCCAGAGCCTGCTTGAGTGCGCCTGCGCTTTCCTGCTGCCCGTCCTCCCTATACAATGTGCGGACCGCCGTTGGAGGGACAGGGCGGGGTGCTGCCAACGCGCCACATGCCGCGGCGCCATCTCAGAGCGCGGAGGAACACGCATGCTCCACCGAAGTTCGTCGCTGTGCCTGCTGGCGCTGGCCGTTCTCGTTGCGCCTGCTCACACATGGGCGGCCGCCCTGCCGGGGCGGCCTCTGGTCGAGCTTCGGCCGGGGATCGTCGCGCCATTCGATCCTGCCAACTGCCATCTT
>CBFDAZ010000307.1:0-6551 GCA_965602825.1 uncultured bacterium | reverse complement strand
GAGGCGACGCAGCTCGATACCGGCAAGAGGATGGATCGGACCATGTTGACGACCATTAGATCGGTGATCGCTATTCTGATCGGGAGCGTCCTGGGGCTGTCGGTGTCGGCCCAGGCGCTGGAACTCCACGTCTCCCCGGAGGGCCGCGACGCCAACGACGGCACGTTGGCACGCCCATTTCGCACTCTGGAGCGCGCCCGAGACGAGATCCGGGGCCGAGCGGCGCGGGAAGACGGGGCGACCGTCTGGCTGCATGAGGGGACGTACCTCCTCGATGCGCCCTTCACGTTGGCCGAGGAGGATTCCGGCTATCCGAACGCCCCGGTGGTCTACCGCGCCCGCGATGGGGAGGACGTGTGGCTATCGGGCGGGCGCACCATACTCCTATCCGAGTTCGCCCCAGTCACGGATGACGCCGTCCTGGCCCGACTTGCTCCTGAGGCCCGAGAGAGTGTGCTGCGCGTGGCGCTGGAAGCGGTAGGGGCCGGGGAGTGCCCACCCGAATGGGCAGACCACTGGTGGGACATGAGGCGCGTGCAGACGTCTCTGTTCGAGCTCTTCGCGGATGATCGGCGCCTCCCGCGCGCCCGCTGGCCGAACAGCGGCTACGCTCGGTTCGGGGAGATCGTCGAGGCAGCCGAGGATGAGGGCAAGCTGCCGAAGTTCAAGTATGTGGACGCCCGCCCCGACCGTTGGAACGTGGACGCGGGTATCTGGCTATACGGCTACTGGCGCCGACCTTACCGCGCCGAGTTCCTGCGCGTAAGCGAGATCGACCCCGCAAACCAGACGATCGAGCTGGCGGCCCGGCACAGCCTCGGCCCATTGGACGGAGCCGGCGATCGGCGCTACCTGGCCCTCAACCTGCTCGAGGAACTCGACAGTTCGGGCGAATGGTACCTGGACCGCCAGACAGGTGTCCTCTACGTGTGGCCTCCGACCGATCTGCGCCAACCTGAGATCACGGTGTCCGTCGCGCAGCCCGCACTCGTGCACTGCGTGGAGGTCTCGCATGTGGAATTCCGCTCCATTGGGCTGGAGGCGTCTCGACAGGACGGAATTCGCATCGAGGGCGGGCGAGGGTGCCGGGTGGTGGGGTGTGAGATCCGCAACGTCGGTCGGATAGGCGTCAGCATGGAGGGCGACGCTCACTCCCTGGTAGGGTGTGACATCCACGACACCGGGACCACCGGCGTCGCGCTGGCAGGAGGGGATCGAAGCACGCTGACCGGAGGGGGCGTCACTGCCGAGAACAACCACATCCACCACACGAACCGGATGGCCCGGGCCGGCATGACAGCGGTTAGCCTGGACGGCGTTGGGCACCGTCTCGCACACAATCTCATCCACGATACGGGCTACATCGCGGTCAGATTCAGCGGCAACGACCACTTCATCGAGCTGAATCGCGTATTCCGCAGCAATACCGAGACCTCCGAGGGCGGCGTCTTCTACACGGGCCGCGACTGGACGAGCCGCGGCACGGTGCTGCGCTACAACTTCGTACACCATATCGAGGACAGCCAGGAGGGCCTGGGGAGCGCGACCCGCTTCCTGCACCTGGACGACTCCGCGCCCGGGATCGAGATCTACGGCAACGTCTGCTACCGCATCGGTGGCGGCGTGGCGATCTGCGGCGGCGCCGACAACCACGTGCATGACAACCTGTTCGTCGAGTGTCTCTGGGGCGCGTCCATCGCCCCCCGCGCCAAGGACATGTTCAGCAGTGACGGCAAGGGCGGATTCACCGTCAATCCCAATCGGTGGAACTGGACCTCACTCGTGAAGCGCCTGGAGCGCTGCGTGTGGACGGAGCCGCCGTATAGCACCAGATACCCCCGCCTGGCCGAGATCTTCTACAAGGAGCCCATCGCCGCGCCCTGGTTCAACGTGATCGAGCAGAACGTCATGGTGGACTGCGGGCGGAGCATCAGCGTCCAGGGGATGGAGCCGGAGTGGTCGACCATCGAGGGGAACTGGGCAGGGAGCGATCCGGGCTTGGTAGAGGAGGATCGGACGAAGCTCGACTTCCGTCTGAAGCCCGATGCCGAGATCTACCAGATCGGCTTCGAGCCGATCCCCTTCGAGCAGATCGGCCTGTATGAATCGCCGGAGCGGCGTTCGTGGCCGGTGACGCTGGACCTGCCCCCGCCCGACTGGAAGCCGAGGTGGATGCGCCTGAAGGAGCTGGCCGCGAACTCGCCCGGCACCTTGCCCATCTTCAAGGTTGCGGGCGTGACCGGCGAGATCGTCATTGATGGCGTCGTCGATCCAGTCGAGTGGACGCCGGGGGACGCTACTGGCGTCGACCCGGAGATTCACGAGACGGCCTTCCTCGAATGGAAGCCTGATGAGACGGAAGCCCTTCACCCGAGCCAGGCGCTGATCGAGGTGGACGACGCCAATCTGTATGTCGGCTTCCGGAACGAAGTCGACCCCGACGACGGGGTCTCCGGCGGGCACCTCTGGGGCGAGGACGATGCGGTGGAGGTGGCCGTGGCCGAAGTGCGGGATAAGATCGGCGAGACCATCGTGTTGCGCGGTTACGCCGACGGCCACTGGGAGAGCAGCGATGAGGCCGGGGCAGCGCAAGCGAGCGTCGAACGGGCGCGGACGGGAGTCAGGTACGCGGCCGATGTCGCGGGTAAGAGCACCTGGTCCGCGGAATGGAGAATCCCTTTCGAGGCGCTCGGGATCGATCCCGCTGCCGGCAGCCCCAAGCTCGTATTCAACCTGAGCGCGCGCAAGCCATCTAGCGATGAGTGGGTGATGTGGAAGCGGTCCGGTGGCACGACCTGGGACCTGACCAGGGCGGGCTTCCTCTGGCTCGCCCCGCTCGGTGATGTGGTCTTCGACGCGGGGGTCCCCTCACGAGCGAGGATCGACATCGACGCGCGGAAGACGGGCCTGATGCTGGAGGCGGGGCAGGGGTGTGACGTCGCTGAGTGGGCGACACCCGTTGGCTCCTACCTGACGGGCGATACCGATTCGCTGCCTGCGGACGAGTGGCGTGACATGGTCTATCGGTTCACGCCTCTGGCCGACGGCGTCGTGACGCTCAAACTGATGGGCAACTACCTGGCCGACCCGGGGAGCGACGAGTGGACGCCCGTCTGGTCATACTTCGACGACATCACTGTGGAGGGCGCTGAGCTTGAGAATGGCGGGCTCGAGCCGCCGGGCGCGAAGGGGGTGCCTGGGGGGTGGCGTCGTGACGTGGGCACGGCCTACTGGGTTCACGATCCGGACGTGGCGGCCGGAGGCGAGTACTGCGTCAAGGTTTGGCATAACGGCCGGTTCGCTCAGGAGCTGGCGGTCGTCAAGGAAAGAACCGTCACCATCCGGGCCAAGGTGCGCGGCAGCGGGGCCCTGCGGAGGGCCCAGTGAACGCGCCGGATTCCAGGGGGAGGATGCCATGGCTCGTCTCAGATTGGGCACAGCATCGGCGGGCGGCCGAGTGCAGCGGGTGGCGGCGGTGTTGCTCATGGGAGGCCTGACGGGCGGCGTGTTCGCTCAGGATGCCGGCTTGCCCGATGCAACCGCTCCAGGCGTGAAGCACGGGCACCCGATCCTGTTCGTCGATGCGGAGTTGGTAGGCGCGATCAGGGCCAAGACCGACGACTGCCGGCGGTTCGCCGACATGGTGAAGAAGCACCGCAAGCGCAAGACCGACGACCCCAGCAACGTGGTCGAGATCCGTGCGGAGGTCGCGCCCTTCGCCGACTGGACCCACCCCGGCGAGTACCTGAAGACCTCGATGTGGTACGGCGCGGATGCCTATATCAACGAGGACGGGCTATCGGTTGCCTACGCAAGGCAGTACCTGCTGGCGCTCCTGGACCAGAGGATCGAGGATGCGCGGAGCCCGGAATGCCATGCCCTCGGCACGGCCTTCGCTCTGGGCGCCCTGTACGACTGGCTCCACGATCACCTGGACGAAGACCTCCGGCACCGGACGCGCCTCGGCGTTCTGGCGACGGTGGGCGAACTGGATTCCCGTTGGCGCTTCTTCCGCGAGGGCGGCGATGTCGGCGGCCACGCGACGTGCTGGGCCAACCCGTACGCGCTGGTGGGCCTACTGGCGATTCGCACCGATATCGAGCAGGAGAGCGCGGAGGTGCAGGCGAGGTACCTCGACCTGCTCGGCAAGGTGGTCCACAACATCCGCGACGAGATCGCCCCCATCCACGCCTGGATCTGCCGGGACGGCGGCCACCACATGGGCTGGGACTACGGCACCTGCTATACTCAGATGCTGCCCTACGTTGTCTGGGACTTCGCCACCGACGAGGAGAGCCTGTTTGGCGATTGGCAGGAGCAGCACGTCTACTGGTACCTGTACGGTCTCCGCCACGACGTGCCGCCCCCGGATGAGCAGGGAGGGGATCGCCGTCAGTTGGCATACGGGTACTACCCTCAGTCCGGAGACTGCTACGGGACGCAGATCGGCTCGCCGACGGCCTTCAACATCCTCGCTCCGGCCCTGCACTACGGCAATCCGCACGCGATGTGGTTCTACAACCACTTCCTCAGACGCCCCACGGGCGACATCGACTGGGTCCCGCTCCTCTACGCGCATTTCGGTGCGGACGCAGGCGAGCCGCCGGATGAGTTGCCGCTATCGCGCATCTTCCACAACGCCGGGTTCGCGATCATGCGAGACAGTTGGGACCTCGACCGCAACGCCCTGGTGGTCTTCAAGTCCGCCGCGTTCTTCTCCCACAACCATCACCACAAAGACCAGAACAGCTTCACCGTCTACTACAAGGCCCCGCTGGCTATCGATTCCGGCGGCTACAACCTCTGCGGGCAGTACGGGAGCCGGCATTGGTACAACTACTACACGCGCAGCATCGCGCACAACACGATTCTCGTCCATGACCCCGATGAGAGCTTCGGTTCATCCAACAGGTGGGGCGACAACTCCAACGACGGCGGCCAGGCGTTCCGTTCGGAGGCGGGTCGGCTCGCGGACCTTCTGCCAGGCGGGCAATGCGCCCTGGATGGCATTCTGCGCTACGAGGACCGGCCGGGGTACACCTACGCCATGGGTGATGCCACCAAGGCCTACTCCCCGCATAAGCTGGAGCTGTTCCAGCGTCATGTCGTCTATCTCAGGGCACACAGCTACGACCACCCAGCGGTGGTGATCTACGACCACGTGGTCGCCAAGGATGCCTCCTTCAAGAAGACCTACCTGCTCCACTCGATCGGGGAGCCTGTCATCGAGGGGCGTGTGTTCTGCGTGGAGGGCGATGACGGGCTCGACCGCGGGCAGCGGGGGCGGCTCTACGATGAGGTTATCCTGCCGGAAGACGCGGAGATACGCGCGGTCGGCGGCGTTGCGAACGAGCGGGAGTTCCATGTGGCGGACGATGGCACGGGCAATCCGCGCAACTACCGTGAGGAGTTCGCGGAGGCTCACCCGGAAGTCGCGGTTCAGGAGGCCATCGACCGAGAACGAGGGGCGTTCCGGGAGCTGGGTGGATGGCGCGTGGAGGTCAGCCCCGGGACCGGGCGATTGGACGATCGCTTCCTGAACGTCCTGTCCATCACCGACGGGGAGGACGACTACCGTGAGGTGCAGGCCCAGTACGTCAGCTCCAGGCCCTTCGACGGGGTCGCGATCCGGGACAATGACGGCCGAGAGAGTACGCTGGTGCTCTTCCGGCGCCACGGGGAGCCGCTGACCGAGGACGCCATTCCCACGGTCAACTGCCGCAGGCTCCTGATCGTGGGACTCCGCCCGGGCGAGGAGTTGGCCATCACGCCAGGCCCGGACAGCCTGCGCATAGGGCCGCTGCCCCCGGGCTCCGCCGAAGGCGCCGAGGCATCCACTGAGGGCACGATTCGCGCCGACCTGAGTCCACGATGAAGCACGTTCGGATGAGGAGACCTGCGATGAACCGCATAGGTGTGGTGTGCTACAGCCTGCAGTACCAGATTGGGCTCTTCAGCTACCGAGACCGCGACGGTGAGAGGTTAGACGCGGCGGGATTCGTCGAGCGGACGCGCGAGGCGGGAGGCGAGGTCGCTCAGATCTTCCATTCGATGATCGATTCACTGGCCAGCGACGAACTGGCCCGCGTGCGTCGCGCGGCAGACGAGAACGAGGTGGTGCTGGAGGTCCATGGCGGCGCCGCCCAACGGCCGGACTTCGAGGACACGATGCGCCGGGCGAAGGCACTGGGCGCGAAGGTCGTGGGCTGCTCGTTCGGCATGATGATGCGGCCCGACAAGATCGGCACCCTCGGGGAGTGGGACGAACACGTGCGGGACTGCAAGGCGCGGTACGCGGGACTCCTGGAGACCGCAGCCGAACTCGACCTGAAACTGGGGATCGAGAACCACCTCGACTTCACCATCGAGGAATTGCGCGATCTGGTGAGGGACGCCGACTCCCCTTACGCGGGCGTCATTCTCGACGTGGGCAACCCAATTGGGACGCTCGACGATCCCCTCGAGGCGGCGGACCTCCTCGGCCCGTACACGCTCGCCACCCACTACAAGGACTTCGCGGTTGAGGAGGTCGCCCGGGGATTCCGCCTGAC
>CBFDAZ010000306.1:0-6557 GCA_965602825.1 uncultured bacterium | reverse complement strand
AAAGGCTACCTCGTCGCCACGGCGGCGGACGACGTGGTCGAGAGTGCCGGATTCGAGGTGCGGATCGGCGAGTCGCCCGTCTCGCGGCCACTCGAGCTGCCCATCGTCCTCCGACGGCACCGGCACGAGGGCTCGCAGTTCGGCTACGCGCCGGACCACATGACGAATGAGGTCTACTTCGACCTGCGCAATCGGCCGTTCATCCGCGAGCGGAGAGAGAGCGTCTACTACTCGACGGCGCTCACTCTTCTGACGCAGGACGGGTGGGTTGTGCGCCCCTTTCTGCCGGCACTGCAGGAGGCCTATCCAGGCTGCAGCAGCGGCTACGGCTCTGGCGGCTTCCTCGGTGCCAAGGTCGCCTTCGACGGGGACAACGGCGCCTATACTGTCCTGCGGATCTCCAAGGCCGACAAAAGCCAGCAGAACGTCTTGCTGTTCACTCCCGACGACGGCCAAGCTTACAGCATCGCCGAGCTCGCGGCAGGCGCCTTTGACATCGAGCAGTACACGGGCCACAACGCGCTCGGCATGCCTCCGCCGATCCTGGCCTATGTGCCCACGGGCGAGCACCCGGCCCGGTTTGCCGGCTTCCACGACCTGCTGCTCCATCTGCCGAGGAAGCAAGGGAACCAGATAGACCTCGGCGATGCGATCAAGGTCTCGGACAACTGCCTGGGGTCGTGCCAGCACTCCGGCGGCCCGGGCTCGACCGCGACGCGTGACGGCAAGACGCACATCGTCTGGGGGGAGATTGCGGAGGACGACGCTCCGGGCGTGCCAACCTACATCGCAACGTACGATCACGCGACAGGCAAGCTCGGCGAGAAGGTGTTCATCGATCACGGACCCCCGGTCAACGATGTCCACAACGTCCCCGCGATCTGCCTCGACAGCGAAGGGACCATCCACGTACTCACCGGAGCCCATGGTCAGGCGTTCAAGTACCGCCGATCGCTCAAGCCCAACGACGCCTACGGCGGCTGGACCGAGGCGGTTCCGGTGCTGACGGCCGGCTACGTGGACGAGACGACGGACGAGGACGGAGACGCGCGGCAGACGTACATCTCGCTCGTCTGCGATTCCGACGATACCTTGCACACCGCCTACCGGCAGTGGCGGCGCGGCGTGGACCCCTACCATGATGGTCAGAACTACGCGGCGCTGTCGGTGCAGAGCAAGCCGAAAGACGGCCCCTGGGGGCCGGCGCGCCCGATCGTCGTTCCCGCGGTGCCCGGCTACTCGATCTACTACCACAAGCTGACTGTCGATCGGCGCGGCCGGCTGTTTCTATCGTACAGCTACTGGACAAGCGATACGTCGTACCAGAGCGAATTCCCCGACCGCTACCACAACCGCGCCGTGGTCATGTCCACCGACGCGGGAGAACACTGGAAGCTGGTGGAGACGCGGGATTTGGCCGAAGGCATCTTCTGACATGCCAGGGAATCTGCGGAGCAGTCTCCTGGCCCCCGGTACTTCGGGGATACGGCGTTCGGTAGGTCGGAGCTCATGGGCATTAACCACATGCGTGCAAACTGCCGAGTTCGCGGCAGTGTCGGATGTGGTTGGGCTTGCGTTGGGCCTCGGCACCCCGCAGCGGCTTTGGGGCTCGTGAGTGGGCATCCCGTGTAGGGGCGCCAGATATGGCGCCCGCGCCGTGATGCGATGAATGCCAGTGCCAGCGAACAGGAGCACAGCAACGCCTTGCGGGCGTGATGAATCACGCCCCTACGGGGTCAACACACACTGTTGTGGGTGGTTGCGCGACCGCGTAGATGCGCATGGCGCAAACGGGCCGGATACTCCGGCGGAACGGCTGCCTCGTATTCGGCCCCTCCTCACGACAGATTGGCGGGCACGACGCTCGCTGCCCTGAAAGGAAGAACAGAATGGAACCCGTCAAGCTCGGCGTCATCGGTTGCGGAGTCATTGGCCCCAGCCACCTCAAAGCAGCGGCCGCATCGGAGTTGCTTGAGACAGTCGCTGTCGCAGACCTGATCGAGGAGCGAGTGAAGAAGGCCGCGGAGGAGTTCAGTGTCCCCAAGACCTATCGCGAGGGCGCCGACCTGGTGGAGGACCCGGACGTCGAGGCCGTGGTGCTTGCCTTCCCGGCCCGCGGCCGGACGGAACTCGGTCTGAAGGCTCTGGGCCACGGCAAACACCTCCTCACCGAGAAGCCGGTCGCGATGAACGCGGACGAAGTGAGGCAGATGATCGCCGCCAAGGGCGAGCTGAAGGCCGCCTGCTGCTCGTCGCGCTTCCGGTTCATGGAGGGCGCGCAGGTGGCGACCGACTTCATCGCCAGCGGCGCCCTGGGCGACCTGCGCGTGGTCCGCCACCGTCACCTCATCCCCTGCGGCGAGCAGCCCGACACGCCACGGCCCGAGTGGCGCCTGAAGAAGGAGCTCAATGCCGGCGGCATCCTGTGCAACTGGGGCTGCTACGATCTGGACTACCTGCTCGGGATCACCGGCTGGCAACTCAAGCCGAAGACGGTCTTCGCGCAGACGTGGACGATCCCGCCGCACTTCGAGTCGCACATCGCTCCCGGCTCGAACGCGGAGACCTACTACACCGCGCTGGTTTGCTGTGAGGGCGGAACGATCGTCCAGATGGAGCGCGGTGAGTACATGCCCGCCCAGGGCGACGAGGCCTGGCAGATCGTGGGCACCAGGGGCTCTCTCAAGCTCCGGATGATCGCCGGCAATCCGAAGCAGATCATCCACGATGACACCTCCACCGAGCACGGAACGGTGTCGAAGGTGCTCTGGGAAGGGGACGAACAGAGTAGACGGACGGGCCTGGGCCCCGCAACCGACCTCGCGGCCGCCATCCGGGAGGATCGTGAGCCGAGCACCAGCCTGGAGCGCGCCTTGATCGTCCAGCAGATCACGGACGCCGTGTACGCCTCCGCCGAGCGCGGCGTATCGGTCGACATCGACTGACCCTGCGTGGGACGGGCTTCCGGGTCCCTCCCGCAATCCCTGGGAGAACCGCATGGGCACCCGCCGCATCGCTGACTTCCATGCTGCCCTCGCGATCAACATTCCGGCCGAGGTCAGACGCGAGGAGTACCTCGACTACATGACCTTCGAGGCCAACACACGCCCGCTGTTCACCGAGATCTTCGGGCCGATCGTCGGGCTCAAGGACGAGTGGGCCGCGCAGGGCGGGACGCCGCAAGAGCTCGATCTATCGGCCTTCCGGTACCGTCGAGCGGCCGATGGGGGCGTGCCCGTTAGCACCGGCTTCACAGGCGGCTCGCCCGAGGAGATTCTGGAAGAGACCGAGGAGTACATCATCGCCCGCGATGGTCGCGGCCGGCGGGTCAAGCTGCACACGAAGGCTGCGACGCTACCTCTGCCGCTGGAGTACCCGGTCAAGACCATGGATGATTGGCGCAAGGTCAAGCCCCACTACGAGTACTCCGACGCACGATTCGGGCAGGACTGGGAGCGGCGCGCGAGGGAGCATCGGGAGGCGGGGCGGGTCGTGACGGTATCGGCGCCGGGGGGGTTCTCCGAGCCGCGCGAACTCATGGGGGATGAAGCGCTCTGCATGGCCTACTACGACCAGCCCGAGCTCGTTCACGACATGCTGAACACGATCGGGGAGACCGCCTTCCGCGTGCTCGACCGGGTGTCGCAGACGGTGCAAGTCGACAAGCTCGCAATCCACGAGGATCTGGCCGGCAAGAGCGGGCCGCTCCTCGGGCCCAAGCAGTTCGACGAGTTCATCAAGCCATATTACAGGCGTCTGTGGGATATGCTGCGTGACCGTGGTGCGCGGCTGCTCTCGGTGGACACCGATGGGAACGTGAACGCGATCGTCGGCAACTTCCTCGAGGCGGGGGTCAACCTGCTCTATCCGATGGAGCCCGCCGCCGGCATGGACATCGTGAAGCTGCGCGAACGGTACGGAACGCGTCTCGCCTTCACGGGCGGCATTGACAAGCACGTATTGCGCCGCAGCCATGAAGACATCGTCGCGGAGCTGGAATACAAGATCCCTCCGATGGTCCGGACGGGAGGGTGTGTGCTCGGCCTGGATCACCGTATCCCAAACGGCACGCCCCTGGCCAACTACCGCTTCTACATCGACAAGGCCTGGGAGATCATGGACCGGGAAACTCTCGCTCTGCGTCCGAGCTAGATAGGCACCCGCAGTTCCTGACCGCCTTCTGGGGATTCCCAGCGTAGGTGGAGGGTGATCGTGAAGAGCATCTGTCAGAGCCTCATCTTGAGCAGCGCAGTAGTCGCTTGCTTCTTTGGCTGCAGGCAGTCAGGCTCGCAGCCGGATGCCGAGCCGGCCGCACGTCCGGCCGAGCCGGTCAGTCTCGCGCCCAATCCGGGCTTCGAGCAAGGTGAGGCCGGACAGCCGGCCGCCTGGAGCTTCTACAGTTGGGAGGGCTCGGAGGGCTGGTGGGATACCGACATCGCGCGGTCCGGGGCGCACAGCCTCGGCCTGCGGGGCCTCAACGGCGGCTGGTCGGCCAAGCTGCCCGTGGAGTCAGGCCGCATCTACAGCATCTCCTTCCACTACCACGCCAGCGAAGGCCCGAGCCGGGTGACGCTCTTCGTCCGGCAGCCAGGGGAGGACGGCAGGCTGGAGAGCATCCTCTACAAGCCGGTCGTGACGACCCTCGCAGGCCAGGCAGGTGGATTCGTGGAGGGGCAGTACGTTGCGGGAGCTGACGAGGGAGGCTGGGTGCCGTTCGAGGGGGGCGACTTCGTCCCGGGCGAGGGCGTTAGCGGCGTCGATGTGCTCATCAAGCTTGTCAGCGAGAACCCGGAGGCGCGCCTGTGGCTCGACGACATTGTGGTGACCGAGAGGGTCCGGCCTCAGGTCAGGCCCACTGCCCGACGACTGGTCAGCCTTCCGAACGGGGTCATCTGGACCGATTCCGAGAACCGCAAGATCCTCCCCGAGCAACTGCCGCCGGATGATCCCCAGCATGTTGACGCAGTCGCGATCGATGCCGCTGAGGGGGAGTACGAGACCTTCCAGTTGGCCGTGACGCCGCGGGAGGCGTGGTCGGGGCTCGAGTGGAGATGGGAATCCTTCACGGGTCCCGGCGATCTTCCGGCGGATGCCATGACCTGTCGCCTGATCGAGTGCATTCCCATCGACCGGCCACACGGCCCTTACGGCTACAAGGGCCTCAACCCGGACCCATTGACCGACAAACTCCCCGTCGATGTGCCGGCCGCTACGACCCAGGGCTTCTGGTTTTCGCTCAAGGTCCCGGCGGACCAACCGGCGGGCGAGTACCGGACGGACCTGTCGCTCCTGTCCGCCGGCCACGAGATGGCGAGTGTGCCCCTCAAGCTCACTGTCCGTGGCTTCGCCATCCCGGGGCGCCCCAGTCTGGACGTGAGGTCCAGCCTCCGGTACAACCTCGTCCTGCCGCGCGAGAGCGGAGACCCTCAGGCCGTCCTGGAGCGGTACTACCGCAGCTTCTTCGAGCACCGGACGCGCTGCATGCCAGGAGTCCGGGTGGGCGTGCGGCTGCAGGGGGACCGGGCTGAGGTGGACGTCGAGGCCTTCGTCGAGCAGCTTCGGTCCATGCGGGAGCACTACGGGCTTGAGCGCGTGGACGTGCCCTCACTGTGGATCAGCCACCGGGGCACGCACCGCATGCCGCCAGACGCGACGTGGCAGGGCCGCCCGATCTTCGCGAACCCGGAACTCACGAGGCTCAACGCCGAGTTCGAGGGCCCGTTCCGCGTCTACTTCGGCAGCATCTGTCGGCGGTTGCGCGAGGAGGGGCTGTTTCTCGATCCGAGCGTGCGCTTCTTCGATGAGCCGCACCTTGACGATGCGGCGACCCGGAACGGCCTCAAGACGATAGCCCGTCTGATGCTCGACATCGAGCCCGAGATCACCGTCGCCATCGCGGCCAGCGACCCGCACCCCGAGCTGATCGACGTCATTCGCCTGTGGGTCATCCACACCGATGCCTGGGATCGCGTGCTGACCCGCATCGAGGCGGCACGGGAGGCGGGCTGCCGGATCAATGTCTACAACAACGCCGTCAACTTCCCCGACCACCGGCGGCTGCGCGTGCGCCTGTGGCCCTGGCTGCTGTGGAAATACGAGGTCGATGGCACGTACTCCTGGTGGGGCACCGTCTGCTGGCGCGGCGAGTTGGAGGATCCCTGGACCGCGGGACGGGGCGACTCGGGCGTGCTGCTCTACCCGCCCCGAAGCCCGGACGAGCACGGCCCTGTTGAGTCGGTTCGCTGGGAGCTGTTCCGCGAGGGGCTGGAGGATTACGAGTACATGGTGCTCGCCGACAACCTCGCCGCCGCGCTGGAGGCTGCCGGCGAGGCCGACGCAGCCCGAGCCGGGCGCAGCGCCTTGGCGGGCGCGATGGCTCTCGTCGAGAAATGGCCGAACGTCCGCGCGGCCAACGACGAGACGTATACCCTCGACCCGTCTGAAGTCGATGCCGCGCGGGCGGCTTTGGCCGACGCGATCGAGGCGATGCAGAAGGCGGCTCACTAGCCCGGTCTATTCACGACGAACGATCGACATAGGTAGGCCCTCGCGGGCTT
>CBFDAZ010000305.1:0-6565 GCA_965602825.1 uncultured bacterium | reverse complement strand
TGGCAACGAGGACTACCACGGCAGGTCCCGGAAGTCAACGCCAATAGGCCGGACGCAGTTCATGCGAGCGACAGCCCCATGACCCATACTGAGATCCTCACTGACATCGGCCTCAGCCCAACGGTTGACGAGATCAGCCCGGCCGCCTATATGGCGGCCAAGAAGATGCTACTCGACACGCTTGGATGCGCGCTCGCCGCCCGTTCATGTCCGGGCGTTCCCGAAGTGGTGGAACAGATGCGGGACTGGGGCGGGAAGCCGGAGGCTACGGTGCTGCTGTACGGCGACCGAGTGCCCGCCCCGAACGCGATCTTCGCCAACAGCACGCTCATCCACGCGCTCGACTACGACGACGTCTACATCCCAGGATCCCTCCATCTGACCAGCGTCATTGTCCCGATTGTGCTGGCAACGGCTGAGATGTCGAAGTCTTCAGGCAAGGCGGCGTTGGCGGCCATGGTCATGGGGATCGAGGTGGCGGCACGCCTCGGGCTTGCCGGCCGTAGTCGGCGCAGGAGCGGTGCGTTCCTGCCCAGCTCGTTGGACGGTGGTTTCGGAGCGGTCGTTGCCGCCGCACGCTTGCTAGGGCTGACGCACGAGCAGTGTGTGGACGCCATGGGCATCAATTACGCACAGGTGTCCGGCAACCGCCAGGCGCTGCATGACATGACGTTGACCAAGCGTATCCAGCCCGCGTTCGCGGCCCGCTCGGCAATGTGGGGCGTCGCGCTGGCGCGCCGTGGGGTGACCGGCCCCCGGCGCGCCCTCGAGGGCAGGGCAGGCCTGTTCAGCGCGTACATGAACGGCGATGTCCCGGACGCTGACGAGTTGACCGCGGCCAAGGACTGGTTCGAGATCGAGAACGTGAGTGTCAAGCCATACACGAGCTGCGGCGCCTGTCACTCGGCGCAAGCTGCGGCCGAGATTCTCATCGCCGAGGAGCGGCTGAAGCCCGAGGAGATCGAGCGGGTCGAGCTCTTTGGCTGCGGTCCCGGCGGCCTGGTCGGGAACCCGTTCGTGATTGGCCGGAACCCCCAAGTCGATGCGCAGTTCAGCGTTGCGTACGGCGTGGCCCTGACCCTACTGCGTGGCCCCGCGAAGCTCCGACACTTCACGGACGAGGCCATTCTGGCCGACACGGAAGTGGCCGACCTGGCCGCGAGTACCGTCTTCGTCGATAGACCGGAGGACGTGCCCGAAGAGCTCACAGGGCGGCCACCAGACTTCGGTTCCTACACGAGCCGGCCGCACGGCTTGATCGTGCATACTCGAGACGGACGACGGCTGGTCCGCGCCCGTTCCCCGGCCCAGACCTTCGAGGCCAGGACAGTGGGCTTCGACGATGTCGTGCCCAAGTTCAAGGACTGCGCGAGGTTCTCGGGTGTGTGTGACTCCGCCCGGACCGACGGCATCATCGAGGAAGTCGGCGCACTCGACACCAGGTCGAGTGTCAGCGGCCTGATAGGACTGCTCTGTCCGTGAGCCCACGGTACCGACCCGGGCACTTCGCGCGGACCCGGGGACACGGGAGACAGAGACGTGGCCCACAGGCCCTCGACCACCTGTACCAGCTTCGCACGGTGCTCGCTTCGACCATTCGACCGGTAGAGCAAGCTGGCAGCTGAGCACCCAACACGCCCAGAGAGGATCGGACCATGCCGGATGCTGAGAGCATTGATGAATTCGTTCGCAGACGAGACCATCGTCAGCATACGCCGGGCTGCCCGCAGGCCCCCGAGTGGCAGTACTGGATGCAGTTCCCGGCCCAGGAAGTCACGCGTATGTCGAACCGGCTGAAGTACTGCGGCTGGATGGACAGGGCGTGGGCCGTCATGCTATGCAGGCAGGGCCTGATCAAGCACGAGGTCGCCAAGAAGCTGCTAACCGTGCTGGCGGACGCCGACAGAGAGGAGGGTTGGGGTGGGGAGGACTGGCTCAAGGAGAAGCTGGGTGGTGACGAATACACCGCGAGTGCGGTGAATCTTGGCCGCACGCTGCAGGAGCCCATGGCGCGGTTGCAGATGCGCGAGGCGGTGCTGGGCGTGATCGACGTTCTGCACCTGGCTCTCGAACGGACACTGGACAAGTCCGAGGAGAACACGGACGCGATCATGGCCGGGCAGAGCCATTTCTCGCACGCGCAGCCGACCACGTATGGCGCGTATCTGCTGGCCGTCCACGACGGGCTCGACCGCGGGCTGGCCCAGCTCGAGCTGGCCTACAAGTTCACCAACACGAACAGCGGCGGTTGCGGCGCGTGTTCCGGAACCGGATGGCCGGTCGATCGGCAGATGGTCACCGAGTTGCTCGGGTTTGACGAGACCATCGAGTTGACCTACGACTGTGAGGCGAGCCAGGACGAGATCCCGCAGATTCTGTTCGCGCTGTCGAGTATTGCTCTGACGCTGGCCCGAGCGGCCCTGGACCACGGGCGCTGGTCGCTGGAGGAGATCAACGCCATCGAGCTCGCGCCGGAGTGGCTGGGCGTGAGCTCGTTCATGCCGCAGAAGGCGCATTCGGGAGGTATGTTCGAGAACGTGCGGCGTCCGTGCAATGAGGTGCTTGGTCGGATGATGCAGGCAGTGGTTACCTTCAAGGGTGAAGCAATCGAGGACAACCTCCCCGTTTACCAGTCGCCGCCGCTGGTCCTGCAGGGGTGCGGAGCGGCGATGAAGGCGCTGGGGCTGTGGGCAGAGCTGATGCCGGCAGTGATCGTCAACCGAGACCGGATGTGGGAGATTGTGCGCAACGGCTACTCGGGCGCCCCCGACCTCGCGGTGAAGATGATCCGCGACCAGGACTACGGCGCGCGCCAGGCGCACCGCATCTGCTGCAACTTCGTCCGGCTCGCGCGGGAACGCCGCATCAAGCCCTGGGACATGACCGGCGAGCTCCTCGATGAGGCGGCGCGAGTCACTGACGAGCCGGAGCCGCGCCTGTCCACCGAGGAAGTCCAGGCCGCCATGGGACTGGAGAGCTTCTTCGAGACGCACTGCAACCTCGGCGATCCGTGTCCCAGTGAGACCCTCCGCATGGTCAGCTTGCGCCGGCACGACCTCGAGGATGCCCGGGCGCGACAGGCCGAACGCAAGGCGGGCATCGAGCAGGCCAACCGCAAGCTCGCGGGGGAGATCAGGGCGATCGTGGATGCATCGTGAGGCCAGGTGCAGTGATCAGGACACTCTTGGCATTGGCTGCGGCTGCGAAGAAGCCCATCGCGGACAGACCCGAAGGCCGTCCACCACATGCCTCCCGTTCCTCGGATGCCCTCGTGCTCCGGACGTGTCAATGCCTTCTTCGGGGGCTCCAGAACCTGATTTCGGGGCCTGGCGTCCGGACTCGAACTGCCACTGCACTTCCTCCGGGGACAGGACGCGGTTGTAGATCCTGACCTCGTCCACCATGCCGCGGAAATGGCCTTGCGACGGGCAGTTCTCGCTGTAGCCGATCAGCAGGTTGCGGTCGGTTGCTCCGATGGCCCCCGAATGGCTGGACGCCTCCTGCAGGACTCCGTCGTAGTACGTCTTCTGCTCTCCATCTCGTGGTAGGGCTCGACGTTGACCCATGCCGACACCGTCAGCTCGTCGGTGATACTGAGGCTGTCGCCGTTCCCGCAGTTGAGATAGTCGTCCTCTCCGTCGAATCGCAGCGCCGAACCCGTGTCGCTCGCAGGTATTCGGTCCGGGCTCTGCAGGCGCCTGCAACGGCCGCGGGCCGGGAAGTGCTGACCTCGGTGGTGCTGACGGCGCACGTGGTCGTGCCCGACGCAGGCGCGGACCTCACGCAAGGCAGTCCTCTCTCGGCCAGACAAACTCGAGATCAGTATGCGTCGGATCTTCGGTCGTTGAGAGCGCTTGTTGAGGAGGACGGTGATTCCCGCAGGGCTCTGGTGGATCAGATCGTGCAGGAGGTGCTGGAGTCGGAGATGGACGCGTGCTTGCAGGCGAGGAAGGGCGAGCGGACCCCGTAGCGGCTGGGGTATCGGAGCGGGTGCACTGCAACTGTCCTGAACTGGATATGAGTTGACAGTTCGCCCCGTTCCGGATGGTCATCCCAGTGCTCTTCTCCCTTCCCTGGCTTCTCGGTGTCGCTTCTGCCGCCGTCTCCCTTCGGCCCCGTATTCTCGCCCTGGTCTTTTCCCGGTGTTACCTGCGCCGTCGCCCACGATCATCCCAAACTCCATGTCATCCACCCAGAGCACCTGGTCCGGATCGCCGCCCCCTCCGAAGACCACGTTGACCATGCAGTAGCCCGGCTGTACCTCCAGCTCCGTTCGGTACTCCCGCCATTCCTCGCTCGGCAGCACAGCGACCTGAGCGCTGGTGCCCCGCTGGCCGGACACCGTCACCTGGGCTTCCGTGGCATTGCCCCGCGCCTGGAAGCGGAGCACATACGTGCCTGCCGTGCGCAGCCGCATGGGCTGGCTCCTCAACGTCATCGGCTGCTCCGGCCTCACGAACTTCAGGCACGAGCGGCCCTCCACCGCATCCTCCGGGCTCCATCCCGGCCAGGTAAATCCCATCTTCCGTGGGTGGCTGGTCGTCCACCCTCGCGGCGGATACTCGGGGATGCCCTCCTCGAACCCGCCGTTGCGCAGCAAGCTGACGATACGTCCGCGGTAGCTCTCTTCCAGGGATGCCTGCACTTGCGGCACCGCACCCGGCGGGTAGCGCACGAACACCTCCGCACCCTCGCGCCACCGAGCCTTCGCCCTGGGCCCGCCTCGCACACTGAGCGTCGGGTCCCACCGGTCCTGGATGAGTAGCTCCGTTCCCCGCGCGGACGATGCGAAGGCGTACACCCCGGGCTCGCGTGGGTCGAGGTCCCCAAAAGCCACGATCTCTCCGTTGTCCGCGATGGCCGTCTCCAACGTCACCGAGTACCTCCCCGTGCCATCGGTGACGGTCAGCTCGATCGGGGGCGGCGTCTGCGTGAGGTCCATCGGTGGGTCAACCCACAGCACCGCTTCGCCGGCCTCGGGAAGCTCGAAGTGCGCTCGCCCATCGCGCCAGCCGACCGCGGTCGGCTTTGCCTCCGCAGGGCGATCTGGTGGGGCCCGGAGTACCGCCTCCGGCCGCTCCCGCAGATGGACTGCCACCTTCACGGGGGCCTCGTGCTTCACGTGGACCTGCGCCGCGCCGACCGGAGACGCCAGTTGGCCGGCGGCATCGCACGACTGGTCTGCGCTGAACACCTCTATCCCGTCCACGGCGATCCGGGTGCCGCCATGCAGCATCCAGCGGATGACTTCACCCTCCGGTCCCCGGGCAACGCTGACTGCCCGCGCGTCGGTCTCAATCCCGTCGGCTGCAATGGCCGCCGGCCCCGCCCCTCGCTCGCGGAACGCGACGGTCTCCCGCACCGGTCCTCTGGTGAACCTCACCGCCAGGCCATCCCCCGCCTCAACCTGCTCCACGCCGGTGACCCGGGCCCCGATGTTCTCCTCGTAGGCGTCCATCACGGCAAGGATGCGCTCATCGCTACGCTTCTCCGGCGTTGACACCTGTATGTTGTAGGTCTGCGGGAAGGCCTCGGTGTAGCGACAGGAGCGCTTGGTCAGCATCGGATACGGTCTGCCGTTGCTCTGCTCATAGTGCAGTCCCACCGGCGCCAGGTGCCGGACGCGCAGCCGCTGGTTGCGCTGTCTTATGACCATGCTCTGCGCCGCCTCATCCATCTCCGCGGCCTCGAACGCGTTGAGCACCCAACTGAACTGCGACGGCTCTGCTGCGCGGAGTTCGTCGTAGACGATGAACACGTCCGGCCGAGCGAAGAGCACCACGCGGTCGAACCTCTCCAGCATCTCCGGATACGCCTCAGCCGCGTCGCCGATGAACAGGCAGTAGGCGGGGCTGTTGAAGAACGCGGAGACCCTCCCCCTCGAGCCGATGCTCTTTGGCTGGCCCTCGCCGTTGACGAGTATGGAGTTGTGCGCGACCGTCGCCATGCTGAACTGCTTGTGATAGGTATCGCCGTAGTAGGTGTAGTAGCCGGCGTCGCACGCCATGATCTCCCCGCCGACGTGCAGGACGAACCCGTTCTGGTCGGCGTGGGCGTGGCTGTGCGCGCCCCATGGGCTGCTGCGGAAGAAGATCCTGTTGCTGTGGTGGTCGTAGAACCGGTCGTATGCGGCCAGTTGCCCCACACCCGGGAACAGCCTCGCCTGCGCGATGTCCACCGGCGGCTTGGGCTTGAGGTCCGTGCTGGAGAGGTACCAGAGCGGCAGGTGCGCGGGGTTCCCCACGACCGTATTGCTCCACCACTTCACATGGCGGTCTCCCGACATCGAGGCCAGAACGCCGGAGATGTACGTGTCGGCGGATGCCCCCGGTATCGCCATGATCAGCGAGTAGACATCCCCCCAGTGGTTCCACCAGTAGTTCAGCGACATGCAGTACATCCAGAACGGCCCCGCATTCGCCAGGCGCGGCTTCCTGAACACGTCCAGGCCCGTCGCCGTCTTCAGTGCTGCCAGACCCTCCAGGATGAACTGAAACTTGTGGCTGTAGGTCTGGCCCTCCGTGTAGCCGCCGTCATCGCTGCCCCAGGCGATCCGGTTCACGTA
>CBFDAZ010000304.1:0-6567 GCA_965602825.1 uncultured bacterium | reverse complement strand
GGGCCTGTGGCCCTAGGCGAGACGGAAGGAGTGGCTGATCTGATCACAGCCGGCTTTGCCCACGTTGATATCACGCCCCCCATCGGCTGCGCGATGCAGGGATATTCGGCTCGGAAGCAACCGGCCTCCGGGGTCCGCGATACGCTACTTGCCCGAACCATGGTGCTGGAGAGTGCCGGCACCCGCGTGGCCGTCGTAGGGATCGATCTGATCTCAGTTGATGCGGAGCTCGTCCACGCCGCGCGCCAGATCGCCGAGGCCGAATGCGGCATTCCCGCCGGATCCATCCTCATCTGCGGCTCACACACTCACTGGGGACCGGCCCTGCGCTCCGCCAGCTACCTGCCCGAGGAACTGCAGCAGACCATCAGACCCGAGTATGCCGACGAGCTGGCCGTGAAGCTCGGTATGGGCATCGTGCTGGCCGACCGAAGGCGCGAGCCGGCTCGTGTTGGCGTAGGGTGTGGGTGGAATCCCCTGATCAGCTTCAACCGGCGTCCCATCAACGCCGAAGGCAAGTGTGAGATGAACTTGACTGCCTCGGCCGAGGTCGCGGCCTGGGCGGCCGCGGAAGGAGCGCGGCAAGCCGCCGAGGCGCTTGACCTGTCCGGACTGGGCGCAACGCCCCTCCGACCTGCCCCCCTGAAGCCGGAGTCCGAGCTCGGTGCACTCCAGTGGGGGCCGACCGACCCTCAGGTTTCCATCATCCGCGTTGAGGGCGAGAACGCGACGCTCGGCGGGGTCGTCTCGTTTGCGTGCCACCCGGTCTGCGGTGCCGGGGACGAGGCCTTCTATGACATCTCCGCCGACTACCCGGGCGCCATGCAGCGAATGCTCTCGGCGAACCTCGGCCGCCCCGTGGTCTTCGCTCTCGGCTGCGCGGGCAACCAGGTGCCGATTCAGCGTGGGCCGGGGAGCCGGGACCGTGTTGGCCATTCGCTCGCGGCTGAAGTGCTCCGAGTCTGGGAGAGCATCGAGCTTCGGGACGACCTGCCGCTGGCCGCCTCGCAGGGCTCGGTCGCATTGCCCATCAAGGATTTCGCGAGCATGGAGGCTTCCGAAGGCGACGATGCCCAGGCGCGGCATTTACGCAGCCTCATCGAGAAGTACGGAGGCCAGAGCGAGGTGGAACTCGAGGTTCAGGCCCTGGCTGTCGGTCACATGGGGATCTTGAGCTTGCCGGGGGAGATCTTCGTTGAGATCGGGCACACCATCAAGCGGAGTTCCCCGTTCGGCCTGACGATGCCTGTGAGCTGCGCCAACGACAGCCTCAGCTACATCGCCACGCGCGAGGCGTACGACCAGGGCGGGTACGAGCCCGGCTGGAACATCCCGTCCCCCGATGCGGCGGAGGTGCTCATCGAAGGCGCTGACCGGGTACTCGCCGCTGCGTTCGCTCAGATCACGTGAGCCGGTGTCCTTCCTCACCACTGCATCACGGCCGGCCTGAAGGTCCACGACTGCCACCGGACCCGGTCGAATGAGGCCGTCGGCTCGAAGACCCTCATGGCTGTGCCTGTCAATTGCCGCTGAGGCCGGTGTCCTCACTCGCGTGGCGTGACGGCCCCGCCTTCGCGCGCCGACCGGTAAGCCGCGTCGATGATGCTCTGAACCTGGTAAGCGTCCTGTGCACGCGCCACTGTGGTGGCCCCTTCACGGACTGCGGCAATGAAGGCGTCAAGCTGGGGCCTGACCGTGTGGCTTCCCTCGGTGAACTCCTCGGTTGTTTGCCGGCCATCCTGCGCGGTGTAGACCAGGCGGTCTGCGGTAACACCGATCGCCCCCTCGAGCCCATGCAGAGCGATCTCCCGGTTGCCGGGTTGCGTGATGAAGCAGGCGGTCATCGTCGCGATGGCGCCGGAGCCGAACTCCATGGAGACGACGGCCCGATCATCGACATCGTAGTCGCCCGGCAGAGCCTTCCCTGTGCCCAGGAAGCACGACACACGAGACGGCATTCCGCAGTACCAGTGCACCAGGTCGAGCATGTGCCAGCCGCTGTCGATGACCGCCACACCACCGCTCTTCGCGTGCTCTCCCCGCCACGACCAGTTGCCCGACAGCGCACCGGCCCATTGGTACGTAATGATGGCCCGACAGACGAGGAGCTTGCCGACTGCGCCCTCCTTGAGCAATCGCCTGGCCTTGACGAAGGACGGGTAGTACCGGGACTGGCCAGCCACCACCAAGAGCTTGCCGGCTCCCCGTGCCGCTTCGAGCATCGTCCGCGCGTCATCCAGGTCGCGGGCGAACGGCTTCTCCTTCAGGACATGCAGCCCGGCCCCAAGCGCGGCGCTGACCGGCTCAGGGTACAGGTAGTGCGGCAGCGAGATGATGGCGCAGTCGGCCCGGACTTCGCTCAGCAGGGCCCGGTAGTCGGTGTACGTCGGTGTTCCGTCCTTGCTCAAGGGAACCAAGACGTTCGGGTCTACGTCGCACGCCCCGACCAATTCCACGTCCGGCCTCTCACGCAAGGCGGCAAGATGAGCGGCCCCCATGCCGCCACATCCGATCTGGATGAACCTGAGAGCGGGTTCTGACAAGGCTCGCCTCCTGTCTGGCCTGCCGGCCTGGCCCGAAGCACGTTCCGCCGGTCGATGACCGGTTCCTCCCGGTCGAACTACAGGTCGACCCGCGCTGTTGCAATACTTTTCCATCCCTGTGACGGTTGCGCAAGCAGTTGCTGGTAACGTTTCAGCCGACACCAACTCCATTGTCAAACCGTGGAGGCCTACCGAATGACGGTCGACAGGATCTCCGGTGAGTCCGCCCGGATAGCAGCAGAGCCGACGCTGCCCATTCCAGTCATCCCCGCCTCACGGGCGTACCTTGTCGTGAAGCGCCTCATTGACGTAGTAGGGGCGGCACTGGCGTTGGTCCTCACATCTCCCCTCATGCTTCTGGCCGCCATCGCCATCAGGTTGGAGTCGTCGGGATCGGTCTTCTTCTCGCACACTCGCCTGGGCGTCGGAGGCCGCCCGTTCCGGTTCTACAAGTTTCGCTCGATGTGCCAGGAAGCAGCCTCACTGCAGCCCGCCTTGCAGGGGATGAACGAAGTCACGGGGCCCGTCTTCAAGATCCGCGAGGACCCCCGCGTCACGACCATAGGGCGCATTATCCGCAAGATGAGTATCGACGAACTGCCGCAGTTGTGGCATGTCCTCGCCGGACACATGTCACTGGTCGGGCCGCGGCCTCCGGTTCCCGAGGAGGTCACCAACTACGAGCCCTGGATGCTGGCGCGACTCAGTGCCAAGCCTGGCCTGACCTGCATCTGGCAGGTGAGCGGGCGAAGCGACATCGCGTTCGAAGAGTGGGTCAAACTCGACATCGAGTACGTTCACCAGCGGTCGCTGTGGCTCGATCTGAAACTCCTGGCCCTGACGATACCCGCCGTCATCACGGGGCGCGGGGCCTATTGAGAGAGCCCTTCCGCCGAGCCGCCAACTGAACGAGTACTCAGCGCACGCGCAGCCAGGCGTGCGCTTCGTACTTCGTCCAGGGCAGTGACACGGAGACTCGCCACTTCCCTCTCTGAGCATTCACGGGGAGCTTGAGATCGAGCTGCAGCGCCCGTCCCGCTGTACACCGGCGCCCGGAGAAGGCCTCCCGCAGTCGTCGGTCAGGCCCCCGAACTGCTACATCCATCAGGAAGCTGCCGCCATCCCCCTCTCGGATGCCTGCCACGGTGGCCACTAGCTTGACCGTATCTCCCGGCCGTGCGCGGTCCGGCTCGAGGCTCACGGCCAGCCCGGTGGGCTGGCCTGGGAAAACCCCATACAGCCCCGTCTTGCCAAACGGGACCTCGGCCTGCAGCACCAGTTCCCCGTCGCTCGTCGTTCCACCGGCGATTGGCCGGCCACTGACCAGGTCCTGCAGGAACGCGTTCGGCGGCGCCCCGCGAACGGTGATCCGCGCCGCCGGCCCGTGGCACTCGTGGTTGATCAGGAACACAAGCAGTGTGCCCTCGGGGGTCTCGCGCACGCAAGCTTCAATCTCCGGGTTTGACGACCGGATGCCGGCGTAGGAGCTTGCCTGCTGAACCTCCGACCGTATGGCCGACAGTGCCGCGAACTCGGGAGCATTTTCGTCCGCCCTCATCAGGTACGCCAGGTACGCATCCTTCAGGGGGAACTGCATGAGGAGTGCCGAGCCTCGGCCGAACGCGTGGCGCAGGAAGACGGGTCGGCCGTCCGCGAGCGTCGGCGCCCCACTCAAGGGTGTCGCCTCCGTCGGCCGGTAAGTCCGCACGATCGGCAGGTGCGGATGGCCCGGCTCACTCAGTGCCACCGGGTTGTCTGATTGGGTCGGGCTGCCTCTGATGCCGAACACCGCGTCGAGCGCGGCCATCTGGTTGCGCCTTTCATCGGTCTGTGGCACCTCATCAGCGATCAGGAGGCCTCCCGCCTCAACCCAGGTCCGAATGGCCCCGGCGCCCGCTCGCGACAGGCAGTGCACGTCGAACATGGCGACCACATCGTACTCATCAAGCTTGCCATCCCCTATCTGCTCTTCGTGAACGCAGTCCAGCTCGCCGTACGCCTGCAGGAAAGCCTCGTAGGCCACCATGACATTCCAGTACTCCTCTTGCAGCAGCAAGTGCTGGGTCCGAGGGAAGATGAAGCAAGCGCGAGCGGGCCGTCGATGCGAACGGGCCAGGAGGGGTGCGACCGACTTCACCTCATTCATCACCTGTCCGTACTCATCCCACCAGCGCTCGTCTTCCGGGATGCCCCAGAACGTGTTGAGGTAGTCGCAGCCCTGGCCAATGGCCGTGTACGTGAGCTCGCGGGGCGACCAGGTGGCCTCCGCGAGACCGGTCTCTGGCTTCAGCTTGTCCCTCCAGCCGCTCTCAAGCCAGAAACCCAGCTTCTTGTCGTATGTCCTGGCCAGGTTCCGCATCTGCGCGAAGGCCATGTGGAGACCTGCCATGCGCGGCTTCGGCAACTCCGCGAACTTGCCCGTTCGGTAGTCCCGCGAGAGATAGGGGTAGATGTCGTAGTTGACGCTGTCGAACGGCGCGCCCCAATGGAAGACGTCATCCACCGCGTACTGCACACCGGACGGGCCAGCCGCCGCGCCGAACGTGTTGTGCGAGTCGTGGGTCAGCTCGACCCAGGGCCGCCGGCGTCCCGGCATTTCTTGCTCCCAGACCTCGCGCACCATCGCGTAGGACTGCTTCCAGCCCGCCGCGAAGTAATCGGCTCGGAAGCCCAGGTAGCGCAGGAACGCCTCGGGGTCCTGCCGCACATCCTGCGTCCGTGGAAGCGGCTGGCCGAAGCGCCGCTCGTACTCAGCCGTCGCAGCCTCGCTGTAGTCAAACGTTCGCTCGCCCTCCTGGAACGGTTCGTCCATGTACCCTTGCACGTTCAACAAACGCGGAACCCGCTTGGCGGTCGAGATGGCCTCCTCAATTCGCGGGCGGATCTTGTTGGCGTATTCCGGCGAGTAGACGCTGACTTCTGGGGGAGCCCCGCGCCGCAGGATCGAGAAATCCCCCTGGAACGAGTAGCTGACAGCCATCCCGCGCCTTTGGGCGTAGTCCTCCGCGTAGTCGTAGGGTAAACCGGGTTCCGCACCCAGACGATGGGCGCTGAAGGTCAGGGTGTTGAAGCCATGCGCAATGATGTCCTCGATCTCCCGCTCGATGGCAGCCGTGTTTAATGTCTCGAACGGGGACAGTCGCATTGTCGTAGCGAAGAAGTCGGCCAGATCGAGCGGAGGGACGATGTGGAAGCCGAGGTCGGACGTGTCCACGGTCTGCCCGGCGCTGTCGATGATGGTGGAGCGGAGTGTGTACTGACCACATTCGAGCGCCGGCGGCTCATACGCCCATTCCACCGGGGCATCTGCCGGATGGACCTCGCATGGCGGGAACTGGTGCACGCGGCTCCCCCAGGGATCCAGGATCTCCGCCGATAGCCGTAGTTGCCCATCCAGGTGCTCGCCGGAGCCATTGACCTCAGCCAGAAAGGTGATGGGATAGCCTTCCGCGGTCACACACCGATTGGCCGGGATCGAGAGCCCCGCATTCACCGCATTGACCACGGCAAACGTCGAGTGTCTGGTGGCAACTGCCGCCCCATCCGAGCGGGTAGCGGTCACGGTAAGGGCGTACTCCCCCTCAATGTCGCCCGATGGTCGCAGAGGGATGGCTCTCTCGGCGATCAAGCCGTTACCTGGAATGCGGATCTCCTCGCTCCGGCAGACCCCGGCCCCATCTACTCGACGGACCTCGACCCGCGCCGTCAGATGACGGCACCAGGGGGCTGCCAGCGCCGCTGACCACGTCGGCCGCACCTCGGCATCGCCAACCCGGAACTCAGACTCCGGTGGCGAGAAGCGGACGAAGCACGGCGTTCGCTTCTCGCCTGCGGCCCAGAGGATGACCTGAGTCAGCAGATCCCGTGCGCTGTCACCCGAGAGCACCGAGCCGTGGGCGGGGGCGCCGGCGGCCCCGGCAACGCGCCCGGGGCCCTCGCCGCGCAGGAGCAGGAGCGGCCGGCCCCGGCCCGCCGCGGCCCTGCGGGCGGGCTCGCCGCTGACCTGCTCCGGGCGCGACGGCCG
>CBFDAZ010000303.1:0-6570 GCA_965602825.1 uncultured bacterium | reverse complement strand
TTCATGCGCTGTCCGGAGGTCGAGATTGCGGCGGTGTGCGATGTGGATGAATCGCGGCGTCTGGCCGCGGCCGAGAGAGCCGGTGGCTGCGAGGCCTACAGCGACTACCGGCGGATCATCGACCGGTCCGACATCGACGTAGTTGTCATCTCGACGCCCGACCACTGGCACGCGCTCCCGAGCGTCCACGCGTGCGAGGCGGGCAAGGATGTGTACTGCGAGAAGCCGATGAGCCTTACCATCAAGCAGGGCCGGGCGATGGTCGAAGCTGCACGGCGCTATGGACGAGTGACCCAAGTCGGCACGCAACAGCGCGGGGGAACACATTTCCAGCGGGCCGTCGAGATCATCCAGTCGGGCGCGCTCGGCCGCGTCAGCCTGGCCCGGACGTGGATCATCGGGCAGGGCGGATCCTTCGGCTGGCCCGAGGACCGGGATCCGCCGCCGGGCCTGGACTGGGACCTGTGGCTCGGTCCGGCGCCGTACCGGCGCTACAATCCGGTCCGCTGCCACGGCAGCTTCCGCTTCTTCTGGGACACTGCCGGCGGGACCCTCACGGACTGGGGCACCCACCTGATCGACGTCGTGCACTGGGCGATGCAGGTCGATGCGCCTCTGGCTTGTACCGCCAGCGGCGGGAACTACGCGTTCGACGATTGCCGGGACACGCCGGACACCCAGGAGGTGATGTGGGATTACCCGGGCTTCACGGCGCTCTGGTCATTGCACCAGGGCAATGGGTACCCCTTCTGGTTCCCGACGAGCCTGAAGCAGCCGATCACACAGGATGGCACGACGTATTCCCCGGTGGGCGGCAAGGGTTACGGGATGGCGTTCTACGGCACAAATGGCACGATGTTCATCGATCGCGGCGGCTGGATCATCGCACCCGAAGGCGACCGGATGCAAGCCCTGGACAGCGGCGGGTCAGATCAGCATTATGCGCACGTGCGGGACTTCATCGAATGCGTGAAGACACGCCAGCGCTGCCGGAGCGACTTCGCAGTGGCCCACCGTTCGACCACCGCACCGAACCTGGGGAACATCGCCTACTGGACGGGGCGGAAGATCCGCTGGGACCGGGAGAACGAGCGGATCATCGACGATCTCGATGCAGACCGCCTGACCGATCGACCGATGCGCGCGCCGTGGCATCTATGAGCCGGCGCAACGTTGCCACACCGACGGGAGCAAGCTTGAGATGAGAAGAAGCCTTGCACTACTGACCTTCGCCCTTCCGGCCGTTCTGTGCACGGTGGCCGTTGGGCAGGGGATCGACGAGTTGATCGAGATACTGCGGGGCGATGATGAGGTTGCCCGGATGACCGCGCGGCGACAATTGGCCGAGGTTGGCCCGCCCGCGGTCATGCCTTTGCTGGGGTTGGTCACGGAAGACGATCCCAAGGTCGAGCAGACTGCCCGGCAGACGCTAAGAACGCTGGTCTTCCGTTGGTCAAACACCGAGGCCCGGCGGGGGGCAGTAGCCAGGCCGCTGCTTGATGCTGCGCGTGGTACGGGGCCTCCAGTCTCTCGGCGGTTGGTCCTCGGTCTGCTCGGCATGGCCGCCGATGAACGGGTCACCCCGGAGATAGCTAACCTGCTCTCGGACCCGGAGGTCCGCTTCGAGGCAGTCCGCGCTCTGCAGCACATCCCCCATACGGACCCGACCGCCGCCCTGGCGGTCGCCCTGCCGAAGGCTGATCCGGAGCTGCAGGTCGCGATCCTGCACGCGCTTGGCACCCGGGCCGATCGGCGGTCGACATCGGACGTGACGGCGATGCTCGCGAGTGATGATGTCACGGTCAGGACCGCGGCGGCCTCCGCCCTGGGGATGATTGCGGACCCCGAGGCGCTTCCCGCATTGCTGGCAGCGGCCCGTGACGAAAACGCTGGCCTCCATCGGGCGGCGCTGGACGCATGTCTCAGGATCGCCGGTAGGCTGCGGGAGTCAGGCGAGGAGAACAGCGCCAGGAAGGCCTTCGAGTCGGTTCTTCGATTGGCGGGCACCGATGCCGGCATCGTGGGCGCACTGACGGGGCTGGGGCAGGTGGCTACGGTCGAGTCGGCTGAGCCAATCAAGCCCTTCTTGCAGCACGAGAGCCGCGCTGTGCGCGTCGCCGCCGTGACGGCGCTTGGCGCAGTGCCGGGCACGGGAGGGACAACGGCCTTGGCAGGATCGCTGCGCACTGCCGGCCCGTACGTGGTCACCGCGGGGCTGCAGGTGCTGGGGGAGCGGGGCGACGCTGCGGCCCTGGCGGTTGTGCGCGACCTGGCCGCGGACGAGGAGCGAGACGTCAGGCTGAGCGCCATCTGGGCGCTCGGGCAGCTTGGCATACCGGCCGCGGCGGAGGGCATTGCTCCCCGTCTGAGATCGGGCGACGAAGAGGAGCGGACAGCCGCGCAGGAGGCGTACCTGCACCTGGCTGGCGATCTGGCGGGTTCTGGGAAGAGAGAAGCGGCCCGAGAGCTGTACGAGGCCCTCGTGTGGCACCATCTGACAGACGACGAAGGCGAGCGATTGGCGTGGCTCGACGAGACGGGAGAGGTCCGTCGGCGCGCGCTGCAGGGACTGTCGCAGGTAGGGAGCGCCGAGTCGCTCAAGCGACTCAAGCAGGAGCTGGAACGGGGCGACGTGTTGGCCGGGCCGGTGGAATGGGTCAGCGATGAGGATGTCCTGGACGCCTACGTGGGCGTCTGCGCGCGGCTGGTGGCGGACGGAAAGAAAGCGGAAGCCACGGAAGCGCTCCGTGGCGGCCTGACGTATGCGCCACAGCTCAGGGGCGGTGCGTTCGGCGACCTGGAGGCCGATCCGCTGCAGAGAGCCTGGGGCTGGAGGTCGCGGATCGCGGACCTGCTGCACCAGTGCGGCGATGCTGAGAGCGCCAAACGGATCTATCGCCGGGCCCTCAGCGCCCTGCCGGCCGGAGAGCAGATCGAGGCCGTCGCGCAGAAGCTGATCGACATGGGTGAGCCCGTCAACGTGGCCGAGGTCCAGGGCTTCGTTCGGAAGTGGCATGTCGTCGGCCCGTTCCCAAACGAGGACTGGGGCGCGTGGGACACACCATTCCCACCGGAGGAGAAGGTGGACGTGGCGGTGCCGGTCGCCTACGAGGGCCAGGAGCTGAGCTGGCAGGAGCAGACGACGGACAACCATCTCAGTCTAATAGGGCCCTTCGGTGGGATCCCGCAGACCGACGGGAAAGCCTGCTATGCGTACGCTCAGTTCGTAGTCGATGAGGCCCAGCCGATCATCCTCAAGATGGGGAGCGACGACGCCCTGCAGGTGTGGCTCAATGGGGAGCTGGTCCACTCGAACCGGATCGACCGTGGCGCGGAGGTAGATCAGGACGTGGTGGCCGCCGCGGCTCGGGCGGGCGTGAACGAGCTGCTGTGCAAGGTTTACAACAACTTCGGTGGTTGGGGCCTGATCGTCAGGCTGTGCGACGAGAAGGGACGCGCGCTGCGCTTCAGGCAGGACATCGGGGGCGGGGGAGAGGCAAGGATCCCCTTCGAGAAGGTGCAGCTCGCCGACGGCTCGAGCCTGGTCGAGTGCTGCACCGTGCTCGACGTGGACAAGGACGGTCGGCTCGACATCGCCAGCGGGGGCTTCTGGTACGAGGCGCCCGAGTGGACGCCTCACGAGTACCGCGAGATGACCAACGACGGCAACTACGCCAACGACTGGGCCGAGTTCGCGCTCGATATCAATGGGGATGGCTGGACGGACATCGTGTCAGGTGGGTTCCACACCGAGGAGGTCTCGTGGTACGAGAACCCGCGCGGCGAGGAAGGGATGTGGCCCAAGCACCTGGCGTGGTCGCGGGGAACCGAGTTCTACGAGACCCTAGTGATGGTGGATGTGGATGGCGACGGGCAAGGCGACTTCGTGCCGAACGCGGGTGCACCCATCCGGTGGTACGAGGTCGTCCGGACGGACGATGGTCCGCAGTTCGTGCGCCATGATATCGGTGGAGAAGGCGCGGGGCACGGGATTGGCTACGGAGATGTGAACCGGGATGGGCGCACAGACATGCTCACGCCTTCGGGTTGGTACGAGGCGCCGGAAGACCGACGCGAGGGCGAGTGGGCCTGGCATGCGGACTGGAATATCGGGAGTGTGTCGGTGCCCATCCTGGCTGCCGATCTTACGGGGGATCGCAAGATCGAGATCGTGTGGGGTGGCGGCCATGGGTACGGGCTGTTCCTGCTGGCCCAGGAGTGGTTTGGCGGCGGGCCTTACGCGGATGCAGTCACCATCGGTGCTTCCTTCTCACAGGCCCACGCCCCGGAGTTGGGCGACATCGACGGCGACGGAGACCTCGACATCGTTCTCGGCAAGCGCTGGAAGGCACATTGCGGGAAGGACCCGGGGACAGATGATCCGCTGTACGTCTACTGGTTCGAGTTCGATCGGGAGACGGGGGAGTGGCGCCGCTGGGTCGTGAGCTACGACGACGGAGCGGGAATTGGGCTTCAACAGTCGCTGGTGGACATCGATGGGGATGGCGACCTCGACATTGTGTCGGCATGCAAGGCGGGGCTGCATCTATTCGAGAACAAGCGAGTTCCGTAAGGACCCATGAGGCGATGCGGGAAGTCAGACGACGACTTGCGTGTGATGGACGAGACGGCCCGGAAGAACCTGGAGCTGTTCACCCGGTATGTGGAGGAGGGCAAGGGCGAGGCCGGTACCAAGCCGTGGTTGGGCCTCGATGTGGAGGCCTTCCGGAGGCACAGAGAGCGGAAGACCGACGCCCTGCCCGCGCCCTTCTGCGACGACCCGCGCGACCGGATGATGATGACTGGCATCGCCGGCAAGGAGGTTCTCTGTCTGGCCGGCGGAGGGGGCCAGCAATCAGCGGCCTACGGTCTTCTTGGCGCTCGCGTGACGGTGCTCGACCTGACCCCGGCCCAACTGGAAGGCGACCGCGAGGCCGCCGCGCACTACGGGTACGAGGTCACCACAGTGCAGGGCGACATGCGCGACCTGTCCATGTTCGAGGACGGCTCCTTCGACCGCATCGTGCAGCCGATCTCTCTCGCCCTGGTCCCTGACGTGCGGGTGGTCTACGGGGAGGTCGCCCGTGTGCTGAGAGTAGGGGGCCTGTACGCGGTAGACCACATGGAGCCGGCCACGTACCCCACGTGCTTCGAGGGCCCGGACAATGGCTGGGACGGCACGGGCTACAGGATCGCTGAGCCGTACGTAGGCGGACCGGTACGTCGGCGGCCTGACGGGTCGGAGAACATGCTCGAGGGGGAACCGATCGGCGAGTTCCGCCATCGCTTCAGCGACATGTTCAAGGGCCTCATCGAGAGCAACCTGGCAATCCGTGGAGTATGGGAGTACCCGCGAGACGTGGACTTGGCAAAGCAACTCGAGCCCGGCAGCGAGGAGCACTACAAGCAGTGGGTCGCGAGCGCTCTGAGCATTGTCGCCGAGCGCGTGTGCCCCGGGTAACCGCAGCCTGGGACAGGAGGGAGCGGACAGATGAAGATGTGGACGGCCGCGATGCTGGCAATAAGTTTCACCCTTCCCGCCATCTGGGCGTGGGCGGAGATATCGGACAACCTGCTGGTGAACCCGTCATTTGAGGAGGGCGTGGGTGATCGAGACCTCCCTGCAGGCTGGTCCCTCTACGGCGGCAGCGGTGTGGACCAGCACGTTCGTCTCGTCGAGCCTGGAGACACGGACGGGACAGCCGTGCTGATCGAGGATGGCGATCCGGCCACGGAGATCGGGCTGACGCAGACGGTCGCGGTTGAGCCGGACCTCGTCTATCAGGCCAGCGCGCGAGTTAAGGCCGTTGAGGGCGCCAGCACGGGCGGTGCCTACCTACAACTGCGGTTCTCGCCATCGGGCGAGTACTTCCAGACGAACCTCGCCGCAAGAAGCGCGGACGCCTTCGAGGAGGTCTCTGTGAAAGGGATAGCGCCGCCGGACACCAAGACCGCAACGATCTACCTGTACACCCATCGCGACCCGACGCCGAAGGTCATCGTGGACTCCGTGGCACTCGTTTCCGGGGTCGAGCCGCCTCCGCCTCCGCCACCCGAGCCCGTGCCGCCGGTCTACACAGAGCTGAAGGAGTTGCATCTGACGACCGACCTGGTACAGGATGGCAAGCCCTCGGTGACTATCATCGTGCCTGCCTCGGGCATCTACGACGCGCAGGCGGGCGCGATTCAGCAGGCGATCGAGGGGGTCACCGCAGTCCAGGTCCCGATCGCGACGGACGAGTCACCGCAGGCGGCGGTCCCCATCGCCGGCAACCTGATCTGCCTTGGAAACCGCTCGACCAACAGGACCATCGGTGCGCTCTACGATCTCTACTACACGCTTCTTGACTTGCGCTATCCCGGTTCTGAAGGCCACGTTGTGCGCACTCTCCACAACCCCTTCGGCGACGGGCACAATGTGATCTTCGTCGGTGGGAGCGACGAGGCCGGCGTCCGGTCGGCGGCAGCTACGCTCATCGGCAAGGTCACGGACGCTGGGGGCCGACAGGGAGCGCTGTGGGTAGAGCGCCTCATGGAGATCAAGCTGGGGAAGGGCATCGAGGTGCCCAC
>CBFDAZ010000302.1:0-6586 GCA_965602825.1 uncultured bacterium | reverse complement strand
GCCTTCTGGAGAGCTTACGGCGCCGCGCTCGAGATCCCCGACGTCGAGTCGTACCGCAGAGCGCTCACCGGTGAATGGCGGGGGATCGAGGTGGGAATGCCTCTGTCCTGGCACTTCGACGCCCTGCGGAACAGCGGATTCTCGATCGTGGAGTGCTTCTGGCGTCACGACTGCGACGCCATCTACGGTGCCCTGCGATAGCCGTTCCACCGCGCGACAGCCGCTCCGTCCACCCACCCGACGGGGCGGCTGCGCGTTCTTTGGGGATCTCCCTCTCACCACAGGAGGGAAACAGCGCGGACGCACCGAACGTTGAGTCCAGATAGGGCAGGCGTTCGCGGGTGCTGACGCAGCTACCTCACAAGCCCCCCCCGCACTCGACGGGGACATCGGATCGACTGAGGGATTTTCGGGGCGCGCGGCCACCGGTGCTTCCGGCGCCACGACCGACGCCTGTTTGGGAGAGGTGTAGACAGTGCCGACAAAGGCCTATGACCTCCTGACGATCGAGCAGAGCAACGGGGCGAGCGGCGAGATCAAGGCCAAGGGATTCCTGGCCGATCAGCAAGTGGACCTGCGGGAGAAGCATCCCGCCCTGATCAAGGCCGCGGCGGCGATCGCCCGTCTGAAGAGGCAACGTGAACTCAACCTGATTGGTCTGGAGGTCACGACTGACCCGGCCACACAGAAGGTCGCCGCCCACCCCACAGGTCCGCTGGCATGGTTCGTCCGCAAGGAGGTCGAGAGGGTCGTCACCAGTATCAACAGCCACGACCGCCCCATCGCCATGCGCGACGATGCCTTCGTCTACAATCTCTACCAGCCACCCGTGCCCTCGGCCCGAATGGTCAACGCCATGTCGTGGGCGCTCATCCAGGGGAGGAAACCGCCCAAGCCGACGACGTGCACGCTCCAGGTCACGGCACGCTGCCAGCTCGACTGCGTCCACTGCAGCGCGGCGCGTTTCAAGACCCGGGAGCGGAAGGAGCTGACGACGGAGGAGTGGGCCTCGGTCATCCGCCAGTCGGCGGACATCGGCATCTACAACATCGTCTTCACTGGCGGCGAGCCACTTCTTCGTAAGGACATCTGCGACCTGATCTCCGCCGTGGATCCCACCCGAGCTAACGCCATGATGTTCACCAACGGCCTGCTGCTGACCGAGGAGACCGTGACCCGTCTGAGGGAGGCGGGCCTGTTCTCGGTCATGGTTTCGCTGGATGACCCACGGCCGGAGGAGCACAACCGCCGGCGCGGGCGCGAGAACGGCTTCCAGGAGGCCACTGCGGGCATCAAGAACGCCCTGGAAGCCGGCCTGCTCGTTGGCGTCTCTACTTACGCGGCCCCCGACGACGTGCACTCAGGCCGCATCGAGCAGATGATCGAGTTCGGGCGCGAATTGGGTGTTGACGAGGTCACCGTGTTTGACGTGGTGCCCACCGGCAAGCTCCTGCCGTTGGAGCAGAAGCAACTCCTGTCCGATGAAGACAAGGACCGCTTGATCGAGATGGAACGGCACTACAACGAACTCGAGGAGTACCCTCACATCATTACTCAGGCCCTCATCAACGGGCCGCAGGGCGCCGGCTGCTTCGCCGCCTACGTTCAGTATTACATGACGACGTACGGCGACGTGACACCTTGCGACTTCACGCCCTTGACGTTCGGTAACATCCGCGACGATTCGCTGGCCGCTATCTGGGATCGCATGCTCGCCCATCCTGCGTACTGCAAGCCCTCCGACCACTGCCGAATGCAGGACCCGGATTTCCGGGCCAAGTACATCGACGACGTTCCGGACGAGGGCCTTCTCCCCTGGCCGGCGACCAAAGAGGTCATCAGTTGCAGTCCCCACGGCCCGGCGGTCTGCGAGGGCTCCGCCGCCCATCTAGCCGGCCTGAGCTGACGGTGGATTGACGGGGACCCATAACTCAACGGGCCGCCCTGCGCAAGGGCGGCCCGCTTTCCTTCCACTCGTAAACACTCAAGCGCCGACATCACTCAACGATCATCTTCCCGTCCTTGATCACGATCGATGAGATGCGAGGAGACAACACGACCTCCGAGGTGTCCAGCAGCGGATTGATCTTGCCGAGCACCGGCTTCAGGACGCTCACCGGCACGGGCATCCGGTTGACCTTGACCGCGGTCGGCACGAAGTTGATGCGGTAGCCGTCTTTGCACTCCAGCTTCCCCGCCATTCTGAACTTGTTGCCGATGATGAACCGGTAGGTGCCGGTCAGGACGATCTGGCCGTTCTCCAACTCGGCCTTCAGATCTGGCACAACGTCCTGTGCTCGCGAGAGGCCTTCGTTGACATCGTCCTCGGCCATCTCGACGTGCATCTCCGTCTTGCCGACGTGCCGCGTGCGCAGCTTGTAGTCCGGTCCGAACAGAGGCGGCAGGTCTATGGCCACGTCCGTACCTTTCACGAACATCGGCCGGATGGTGATGCCCTTCTGCGTAGCTGCATCCGCGCGCACGCTGATAGCCTTGAAGCGCCCCTGATCGGTGAGCTGCTGTGAGTCGTAGGGCACGACCTTGACGTCGAGGTTCTTGACCTCCCACCTCCGTGTGATCTTCCCGCGCAGGCGCTCGGCCACTTGCTCAGCCGTAACCGCCTCTGCGGCGGCCGGTGCAAGTAGCACTGCGAGGGCCACGGCGGCCAGCTCCAAGCCCTTTGGAGTCTGCATTGGCGATCCCCCCGATCCCAACCTACTACAGGTCATAGGACATAGTACTATAGACGATCCGGAAGGCGTTTGGTTTCATGAATCGGGAATCAGGCAGAGGCCGGGGGGTACCTACGGCGCACGGTCCAGCGGCTCCCCCACCACACAGACCTCCTCCTCCAGCCGCACGCCACACATGTCGTGTACGCGCTGTTTGGCCATCGCGATCAACTGGGTGATATCCGCAGCGGTGGCGTTGCCCTCATTGACGATGAAGTTCGCGTGCTTCTTGGAGAAGGACGCCCCGCCAACCCGCAACCCTTTGACACCTGCCGCTTCCAGAAGCCTCCCCGCGTAGTCGCCCGGAGGGCGCTTGAACACACTGCCGGCGCTGGCCAGGGAGAGGGGCTGCCTCTGGCAGCGCCTCTCGATGGCCTCGAACATAGCCCTTCGCACCACAGTGGGCTCTGAGGGCTGAAGGGAGAACGTTACGCCAACGGCAATGCAGCCCTCATCCCGCAGACAACTCTGGCGGTAGCCGAGCCGCAGCTCTGCTCGCGTACAGCGGCTCAGTTCGCCCCCCTGGCGGACGACATCAATGGCGTGGACAACGTCCGCCATCTGTCCGGTGCCGGCGCCGGCGTTCATCGCCACCGCACCGCCAACCGATCCCGGCACGCCGGCTGCGAACTCAAGCCCGGCCAGCCCCGCACCTGCCGCGTACTCCGAGACCTCCGCCACCGTGGCGCCGCCCTGGGCCGTGACCTGACAGCCATCTCGCCCGATTGCGCTGAACGCCTTGCCGAGCCACAGCACCAGGCCGCGGAAGCCGCCGTCGCCCACCAGCAGGTTGGTGCCGCGCCCGACCGCCACGACCGGCAGATGGTACTCGGCGGCCGTCTTCAGTGCGGCGCACACGCCCTCCACGCTGTGGACGACGGCACAGATGTCTGCAGGCCCGCCGACCCCCAGCGAGGTGTGGCACCTCATGGGCTCGTCGAGGCGGACTTCCAGCCCCTCCTCGCGTTCGAGGCGCTCAATAGCAGCAGCCAAGCGCTCGGCGTAAGAGCCGAGCGCCTCGCCTGCCGGGCCATGTGGGGAGCTGTCTGGTTCAGGCATCAGCAACCGGCGGACTACTGCTTCTTGGCTTTGGTTGGCGACTTCTTCCGCGCCTTCTTCTTCCTGGGTGCGGCCTTCTTCTTGGCCTTCGCCCGAGGCTTCTTCTTGGCCGGCTTCTTCGCGGCAGGTTCCGTCTCCGGCGCCAGCCTCTTCTCGACCGCATCCCTGGCCGCCCTGGCCGCCTCGGTCGCCCTCTCCTCGCCGGCCTCGGCAGTCTCCTTCACTTTCTTGGCCGCCGATGTGACGTGCTCGGAGACCTCGGTGGCGGCCTCCCGTACGGCGTCGTAACCCTTCTGGAGCCACGCGCGCAGACCGCCCGGCCGCTCGATGGCCTCCGTGGCCTTCTCGGGCAGGACGACGGCATCCCGGCCGTGGACAGTGCCCTTGATGATCGGCAGCGTGGCCGGCCCGTCAGCCACCGCCTGCACCACATCCCCCCGGACCTCGTACGCGATGACCTTCTCGCAAGCCTCGTCCACGCGCACAATGCCTAGAGAACCCAACACCTGCCCCGACCGGGTCAGCACCCGCGGTGCGGGCGTCTCGCCGGCCGTGCGATGCTCGGCAAGGTCCTCGACCTCAGCGAGAGGCTTCAGCACGTCTGCGGTTGACACCATCACTGCATCGCGGCCGACCGACGTGATGTCACCGCGGGCGATGCCCATCTCCTGTCCCTTCCCGGCCGCCACAATCAGTCCGAGCACCTTACCTGTCGCCAGGTCCACCACACATTCCGTCGTCTTCCCGAGGACCCGTCCCTCCTCAATTGAGAAGACATTCAAGCCAACGACGTCCTGAGTATTCTTCACTTCACCCATCTCGCTCATCCTCCAGCGCGGAGATGACGACGACAGGTCTGCCACTCAACGGGCACACCCCGGCGACTCGACCCCTCGCCGCGGACCCGTGGCAGCCTCCTGCAAGGGTATTTCGCACTCGCCCCTCCGCTTTCCTTGTTGGGCAGAATCGACTGCCCGCGATGAGGCCGGCCTTCAACTGCTCTTCTGACTTGTCGTCCGCACGATGTCTCCCCGTTTGGGGATGCAGCGGGCCACACATCGTGCCCTGCCTTTCTGTTCCACAATCAGGTCTGTGAAGCCAAACGGCAATCCCGAAGCCTCTGCCCCGGCCGAGCCCAGACGGCAGAGCCCAGCGCGGGATCGTCTGGTCGCTGGCTACGTAGACGCGATAAGGCAAGATGGTTGTGTCGCTCCCCGCAGCCATGCTGGAGTACCCGGGTGCCCGGCATGCAACCCATCAGTCCAAACGAGACACCTGGCGTCGGGGTTGCAGTTGAAGTCGCGCGCCCAGATTCTCGCTGCAAGGATATTGCCAGTCCGCTCCCGGAGTGCCCGCTAGCCTGGGCGACGTTCGCCGGCGAAGATGGGGATCCGCGATTCCCAAGGGCCTTTTGCCGACAAATGCGCTGCATGAGCATCGACCGATCACCATACAGGCGCCGGGCGGGGGGTAGGAGCGGTTTCAACCGCGACGTCGTTGCCGTATTGCCCTCGCCGTCGTCATGTCGGGCGAGTGGCGCCGCCCGGCGCGCCCCATCACTTCCTCCGAAGGCACCCGTCCCGCGTGGAGGGGAATCGCTGACTCTGACGGAACCGCCGAGCCGGGTCCGCTGCTGATCATCGCAGAGGGCGCCGAACATCCCTCATATCGCGCCACCACCACGGAGGATTGTCTGCCGACATGCGCACCACGAAGATAGGCGAGGTCGAGGTCTCCCGTCTCGTGATCGGTGGGAACCCCATCAGCGGGTTCTCTCACCAGAGCCCCGAGCGCGACCAGGAGATGCGCGAGTACTTCACCAACGATCGTGTTCACGAGCTGCTTCGCGAGGCGGAAGAGCGGGGCATCAACACCTTCTTCGCCCGCACCGACGACCACGTTCTGGGGGTCATACGCGAGTACTGGGACGCCGGCGGCACGATCCAGTGGTTCGCCCAGATCGTCTACTCAACCGATGACGCGGACGTCCATCGGGAGTGGATACGCAGGGCGGGCGACATGGGCGCCCATGGCATGTACCTGCATGGCGGCGCCACCGACTTCTGGCACGCGAATGGGATGTTTGACCTGTTCCACGAGGCGCTCGAGTTGATGCGTTCGTACAATGTCCCTGGAGGCTTCGCCGGCCACTCGCCTCTCGCCCACGAGTGGGTCGGCAACGACGTGAAGCCGGACTTCCAGATGTGCTCCCATTACAGCCCCTCCGACCGCACCAAGGACCCCAGCCACACCGGCGTCGGTGAGAAGTGGGACCCCGCCGACCGCGCCGAGATGCTGGAGGTCATCCAGGCGCTTCCCTGCCCGGCGGTGCACTACAAGGTCTTCGGTGGAGGCAACCGCCCCGTGAACGAGGCCTTCCAGACGCTCGGCCGCTGCGTCCGGGAGAATGACGTGGTCTGCATCGGCGTCTTCCCCGGAGATGACCCGCAAGTGCTTGCCAGAGATATCGCGCTGTTCGAGGAGCACGTGGAGAGGACGAGGGTGTCGGGCTGAGGGCGGCGTCACTCCCCTGCCGGTAGCACCGGCCATACGCCTGCAGCCAGCAGCAGATAGCACGACGGCCGCCCGGAAGCGGGCGGCCGTCGCGTATTGCCGGTGCGGGCAACAGGACTGCTGGCGATCAGTGAGGCGGCTCCACGAGTGTTAGTGCGCCTTCATCCAGGCGATGGTTTCCTCAACCACTCGCTGGACCTCGGCTAGCTCGAAGTCCTTGGAGCCTACCATCTCTACGGTGGTCCACTCCAGGCCCTCCATCGCCTTGAGCCCGGCGAAGA
>CBFDAZ010000301.1:0-6624 GCA_965602825.1 uncultured bacterium | reverse complement strand
CCGTCCGCCACGACCAACGAACGGCATCGAAAATAGGACTGTCCTATTTTCTTGCCATCTACATTGTTTCTGGGTGCCACCACGCGGCATGAGTGGCAGCCTCGAAGATTAGCTGTTTCATGGCGAACCCGACGCCGTCTGGCTGGACAGCGAGACCGAGGTCGTGGAGATCCTGCGCGTCGCATGCAAAGCGCTGAGGTAGCCGGCCGAGGCAGTTGGTAGTATCGCGAGGGGGGCATCCACCGACGGCGGCCCCGGTTCGTCACCGCGTAAGCTCCCTGGACGTAGGTATCTCCCTTGGCCGGAAGCAGAAGCTCCCGCCCGAGGAGCGATAACCGACAGGCGGGGCAGCAACGCCTCCGCGCTCCACCCGGGCGGGAGCGAATGAAGGCTGTAACACCCAGACAATCGACCTCGGTTCCTGTAGAGCACTCGGGCATCCCAGGTAGTGGGAGGCCAGGTACGAGAGGAGGTTGCGGCACCCCACGGCGCGGGCAGAATCGGCAGGCGACGGCGCCAGGGCAGTCGTGCACCTCCCGGCCTGGCTGTCCCGACGATACCGTGTCACGGTCGCCTCGACGGTGAGTGCCGTGGTGCAAGGAAGGTCCATGCGAGAGACGCGCATGACACGCCCGGCATCTTCATCGTTTCCGGGTGCCCCCACCGGGGCATGTCCGACTGCCTCGATGTCCTGCGCCTCGCGCCTTCCACGCCTGCCTCGGCCGATCGCGCGATGAAGGTCTCGCCTCCGGGCTCAACGAACGTGTTCCCATCTGGTGCTTTGGGTTTGGGCGTATGGCTCAGGGGTAAGAACAACGAAACCCCAGACCGGAACCAATTCGACGATCTGGGGCTTTCTAGCGGTGTGGTGCCGGAGGCCGGGGTCGAACCGGCACGGGGGGTGAACCCCACCAGATTTTGAGCCTGGCGCGTCTGCCAATTCCGCCACTCCGGCGGTGGAGTGGAAGTATAGGTGCGGGACGACCCCTTGTCAAGCACGTCACCGAACCCTCGGGACCCGGACGACAGCCGCTCTGTTGTGGTCGATGTCGGCCCACACCCAAGTACCGCGCACCAGACTGTCGATCCCTGGTTCGCTGCGCCACAGGAGAACATGCCATGAGCAGTCAACCGCCACCCGGACAACCACCACAAGGACAGCCGCCGTCTTCGCAGCCCGCTGGCGGAGCGCCCGGCGCTCAGGGCCCGCCTCAACCTCCGGCGGGCGGACTCGGTCCGCCGCCCGGTCCGACACCGCAGCAGCCGCAGGAGCAGTTGCCGCCGCCGCAGCCGGCTGCGGGAGATCCTGCCGTCCAGCCGCCCCCGCGGGGCCAGCCTCCGCCCCCCGGCGGGTACCGTCCGCCGCCTGGTCCGCCGCCTGCTGCGCCGGCGCGCCCGCCTCAACAACCGGCGCGACGGCGGACCGGCGGAGGGCTGACCTGTCTGATCATCGTCGCCGTCCTGCTGGTCGTGGGGCTTGGCATCTTCGCGATGGTCATGGTGGCCCTGCGGCAGGGGCCCGGAGCAACGACCGCCACCTGGGCCGGCACGACCGGTGACGCGGTGGGCGTCATCAAGATCACCGGCCTCATCTCCACTGTGAGCGAGATCTCGCCCTTCTTCGGGTCTTCAGCGGGCTCCGAGACCATCACTTCTCAGATTCGCAAAGCCGCCGCCGATGGATCGGTCAAGGCCCTGATCATCCGGATCAACAGCCCCGGGGGCAGTGCAGCCGGCTCGCAGGAGATCTTCCAGGCCGTTCAGGAGTACCGCAAGGATACCGGGAAGCCTGTCATAGCCTCGATGGGTGACATGGCGGCCTCGGGCGGGTACTACGTCGCCGCACCGGCCGACAAGATCGTGGCGGCGCCGGCCACCCTCACGGGCTCGATTGGTGTCATCATCGAGACGATGGAGTACCATGAGCTCCTGAGCAAGATAGGCGTCAGCGGGAACCCGATCACGAGCGGGAAGTACAAGGACATGGGCTCGCCGTTCCGGGAGATGAAACCCGACGAGCGCCAGCTATTCAAGACGATGGTGGACGATGTCTACGATCAGTTTCTCGAAGCCGTCGCCGAGGGCCGGGGGATGAAGAAAGAGGAGGTCAAGAAACTGGCCGACGGCCGGATGTACACGGGACGCCAGGCGATGAAGGTGAAGCTCGTGGATGAGCTGGGAACGTTCCGGGACGCCATCCGCGTCGCGGCCAGGGAGGCCGGCATCAAGGGGGAGCCGACCGTGAAGTTCTTCGGCCGGGTCACGCTGCTCGATACCCTCATGGGCGACATCGGGGCGACGGCCCGGAAACAGTACTACCCGCCGGGATTGCTGTTCGACAGTCGCTTGTGGCCTGCGCCCAATCTGCTCATCACCCAGCAGGTCGCACCGGAATTGGAGTAGCCCGGCGCCGGGCTCACTCGGCCGGGCTGGAGATCTACCGTGGCAGGTCTGCTCGTACTGATTGACGGCAACAGCCTCGTTCATCGCGCCTATCATGCTCTCCCGGAGTTGACCACCTCCGGAGGCCGGTCGGTCGGGGCCGTTTACGGCTTCGCCCAAACCATCCTCAAGCTGCTGCAGGACCACCCTCCTGACTTCGCGGCCGTCGCCTTTGACCCCCCAGGCAAGACCTTCCGCCACGCTCAGTTCCCCGCCTACAAGGCCAATCGCCCTCCGACCCCTCCTGACCTGGCCGAGCAGTTCGCGTTGGTGAGGGAGTTCACGGGCTCCTGCCGCCTGAAGGCGGTCGAGGTGCCGGGCTTCGAGGCGGACGACGTGATCGGCACGCTGGCCGCGGCGGGCGCCAAGGCCGGGATGGATGTGCTGATCGTCAGCATTGACCGCGACTGCCTGCAGCTCATCGGCGACAAGGTTAGGGTACTGTCCCCAAGTCGCGGCCCGCTGGACGCCGTTCTGTTCGATGAGGACGAGGTGAAGCGCAAGTACGGGTACGGACCGTCCCAGGTGGTCGACGCGAAGAGCCTGATCGGCGATCCGTCGGACAACATCCCCGGCGTGCCGGGCATCGGGAAGAAGACCGCGGCCTCGCTCCTCGCCAGCCACGGCTCGACCGACAAGATCGTGCAGCACGCGAGCGAGATAAAGAGCAAGCGGGCCCGGGAGTACGTTGAGGCCCACCCGGAGGCCGTGCTGCTGGCCAGAGACCTCGCGACCATCAACACCGAAGTAGCCCTCGAAGTTGGCATTGAGGATCTGGAATGGCCCGGGCCTGACGTGGACGGGTTGCGCGAACTCCTGATGGGCCTCGAGTTCACCAGGTTGCTCGACCGTCTCCCCGAGGGCGAGCAGGTGGGGCCACCGGCCGAAGACACGGTCCTGGGTGCGCCGGAGGACGTAGTGAAGTGGTGCGAGGCGCTGGCCGGTCAACCGGAGGTCGGCATCTGCTGCGTCAGTGACCGGGGCGCCTTCCTGGGCTTGGCTCTTGCGCCACCGGATGGACCCGCGCGGTTCGTCCCGGCTGACCTACTGACGCCCGCGCAGGGCGATGGGCAGGTGCTATTCGGCAGTGCGACGCCGCAACGCACCGAGAGTGAGTTCGAGCGGGTGCGTACAGCGCTGGCGCAGATCGTGGAGGCGCCGGAGATGGTCAAGTGTGGTGGGGGACTGAAGCGGCAGGCGAGCCAGCTTCGCGACGTCGAACTGGACCTGCAGGGCTTTGGCTTCGATCCCGAACTCGCCTCCTACGTCCTGGCACCGCACCGGCACAACCACTCGGTGCAGACGGTCGCGGCGGACCACCTGCAGAAGCACTTGCCGCCTCTGACGGCAGATCGCGAAGCGCGGCCCGAAGCGGCTTGTGCCTGGGCGGCGGCCGCGCTGGACCTCAAAGCGCCCCTGCGGGCCGCGCTTGAGGAAGCTGGGGTACTGGAGCTGTTCGCCGAGGTAGAGGTACCTCTCACGACGATCCTCCTGGAAATGGAGCGACGCGGGATCGCAGTCGATACGGAGAAGCTCGAGAGCCTTTCCGCTCAGATGGCACAGCGCCTCGGTGAACTGGAGACTGAGATTCATTCGCATGCGGGGGGCTCATTCAACATCGATTCCCCCAAGCAGCTTGCGGAGATTCTGTTCACCAAGCTAGAGCTGCCGGTGCAGAAGCGGACCAAGACGGGGCCATCCACCGATGCCGAGGTGCTTGAGAAGCTGCGCGACAAGCATCCGATCGTAGACCTGATCGGCGAGTACCGCAGCTTCGCCAAACTCAAGTCCACGTACGTGGATTCACTGGCGGAGCTGGCGCAGAAGCATGGGGGCCGCGTCCATACGACCTTCGAGCAAACCGTCGTCGCGACCGGTCGTCTCTCGAGCCGAGATCCGAACCTGCAGAACATCCCCATCCGGACCGATTGGGGGGCGCGCATCCGAAGCTGCTTCACCGCCGGCTCTCCTGAATTGCGTCTGATGGCTGCGGACTACTCCCAGGTCGAGCTCCGCCTGCTGGCGCACTTCTCCCAGGACGCCAACCTGCTGGGGGCTTTCCGTGCAGGGGAGGACATACACCGGCGGACCGCCTCACAGATCTTCGAGGTGCCGATGGACGAGGTCACCCCGGAGATGCGGCGCCAGGCGAAGACGGTCAACTTCGCCGTCATCTACGGCATGGGCCCGGTCGCCCTCTCTCAGGAGATCGGTGTCACGCGGGATGAGGCCGCCCGCTTCATCGACAGCTACTTCGCCAAGTTGCCGGGCGTGAAGAGGTATCTGACCGAAACGCTGGAAAACGCACGGACGCAGGGCTACGCCCAGACGCTTATGGGCCGGCGGCGCGCCTTTCCCGAGCTCCACAGCAAAGCCGCCCGAGAGCGGGCCTATGCGGAGCGCGCCGCGGTAAACTCCCCACTGCAAGGCACGGCCGCTGACATCATCAAGGTGGCGATGGTGCGCCTCGACCCGCTGTTGGAGGAACGTGGCCTGGCCTGCCGAATGCTGCTCCAGGTACACGACGAGTTGGTCTTCGAGCTTCCGCAGTCGGAAGTGACCGAGGCGGCACCCTTGTGCAGGGAGGTGATGGAAGGAGCGTGCCAGTTGGATGTCCCGTTGATGGTCGATGTCTCGGTGGGCGAGAACTGGCGTGACCTGACGCCCATCTCGCGAGATACTGACTGATGTGATGCACTCTCTGCTTGTTGTGTTTCGTGGTCCAAACCTGATTGGCGGATAGCCTTCCATGAGGATTGGGGGGCCAATGACCTGTGAACGGTGCTGAAGGGAGATCGGACTCATGATGAAGTATGGTAGCGGCGACGACGTCGAGAAGCACGAGCAGTTGGGTGGCGCTGACGGCGGACCGGAAACGCCGGAAAGCCCCACCGACGATGAAGAGAAGTCCCCTGTCACCGAGACAATGGATGTGGATGCTCTGGAAGCGTCGCTGCAGGCGGTGCGGCCGGGCGAAGTCATCGAGGGAACTGTCATCGAGGTCAGCAATGACGGTGTTGTCGTCCATGTCGGCGGGAAGTACGAAGGGATCATCCCCACCCATGAGTTCCCCAGTCCGGCCGAGGTGCCCGGTACGGGCGAGAAGGTCAGTGTTGCAGTGGTCCGCATATCCGACGACGAGGGCCAAGTGGTTCTCTCCAAGCGGAAGGCGGACTACGAGAACGTGTGGGCTCGAATCCAGACCGCCCTCGAAACCGGCGAGGCCGTCACCGCGATGGTGACCGAGCGCGTCAAGGGCGGGCTGCGCGTTGACCTTGGGGTGAGCGGGTTCGTACCCGCCTCGCAGGTGAGCACGCGCAACATCCGAGACCTCGACCGGTTCGTGGGGAGATCCCTGAGGCTGCGCATCATCGAGGCCGATCGGCGCCAGAAGAAGGTCATCCTGTCGCACCGACAGATCGTTGAGGAGGAGCGACAGAAGCGGCGGGAGGAGACGCTGTCACGGTTGCGCGAGGCCATGGTCTGTGAGGGCAAAGTCCGGAACATCACCGACTACGGGGCTTTCGTGGACCTGGGCGGAGTGGATGGGCTGCTTCACATATCGGAGATGGCCTGGACTCGCGTGAAGCACCCTTCCGAGGTGGTCAAGGTCGGCGATACGATCCAAGTAGCCATCATCGGTATAGATCGAGAGAAGAACCGGATCAGCCTCTCGCGCCGCGAATGCATGCCCGATCCGTGGAACGAAGCGGCGCAGCGCTTCAGCGCCGGCTCAATCGTTAAGGCGACCATCACTCGTCTGGCCAAGAACGGCGCCTTTGCGCGTCTGGAGGACGCTCAGATCGAGGGCTTCATCCCGATCTCGGAGTTGGCCGAGAGACGGATCTCCGAGCCTGGCGATGTCGTGTCGCAAGGGCAGGTTGTGGACCTCAAGATCATCAGCTTGCGGCCCGACGAGCGCCGGATGACGCTCAGCCTGGCTGAGGCGGAGCAGGAGAAGGAGCGGCAGGAATACCGGGACTACATCGCGGGTCAGACCACAACCAAGCCGACCCTCGGTGACCAGTTCGGGGAGATCCTCTCCGGCGTTCAGGCCTCGGCGGAAGGAACCGAAGAGCCGGCGGAAGAACAGGCGGAAGAACAGGAGCCGACGGAAGCAGAGGCACCGGAAGCAGAGGCACCGGAAGCAGAGGCACCGGAAGCAGAGGCACCGGAAGCAGA
>CBFDAZ010000300.1:0-6649 GCA_965602825.1 uncultured bacterium | reverse complement strand
GGAATGAAGCGATGTGGGCCAGCTGATGAAGCCCGAGCGGTTCAGCCTGCGGTTCTCACCTCAGATCGGGTCCCTCAACACGCTCTCGACGACGCGGCGGTCATGAGCCCGCCCTCCTGGGTTCTCAGCTGAAGCCGGTCCTTCTATCTCGCAAGGTTCGGAGATTTGCCCGCCGGCCGAGGTTGGCCAGACGAGGCTCCCGGCAGCATGCTGCCGAAGCACCACAGCGAATGGCTGACCGTTCAGCCAGCGCCGGGGCGCCCAGTTCCATATGGGCAATCCCGGATAGGAGGACCAGCCAACCCGTGACCAGGTACTCCGTCCTATTCCTCGCGTCTCTCTGCGCTCTCCCCGGCAGTCGTCCTTGCGCTGCGGAGAGCTTCGAGTCCCGCTACTGGCATGCGCTCAACGCGGGGCGCGACCTGTCCCCTCTGATCCCGACGTTGGAGGCGCTGACACGGGCAGGGAATCAGGGACAACCCATGGACGCTCTGCGGGAGCAGGCCATGGGGCAACTTAGCGAGATCCAGGCGGCCGATCCGCTGCCGTCCGTGCTCAACCAGGTAGCGACCATGGCCCCACAACCGGGAGCCGATTGGCCATCGATGGGAGGAGGACCGACCCATTCGGGCGCGACCGCAGAACCGGGGCCCATTGTCGGCGAGGAGGTGTGGCGGTATCCCGTGGGATGGCCTTGGCACGCGACACCACGTGTCGAGCACGACGCCGTCTACACCGCCTCGCCAGGGCTGGATACCTCGATGCTGTGCCTGGACCGGAGGACGGGCCGGCGAGTCTGGGCGGCGGAGAATCCTCACTGGGGGTTCGGTCGGCAGAGCAGGGCCTACTCAACGGTCGTGCCATTGGGGGACGAGGAACTGGCCGTCTGGAAGGAGAGCTTCGACGGCTGGCCGCTCGCCTACATCGTGGTTGCCCGCGAGGACGGCCGCATCGTGCGGCGCATGCCTGCCCGACCTCAGGAGACGGCGTACGAGCAGGCTGAGAGGAGTCCCGAGCACCTGCTCGCCAACCGGATGACCGGCGGCAGCGAGATTCTGGTGAAGTCGCTCAAGAGTGGGAGGACCTGGTGGCGATTCCGGACGGGCTACCTACCGGCCGCGCCTGTGCTGGCGGGAGAGCGGGTTTATGCCGCAGCGGAGGACGGTACGCTCTGGGCATTGCATCTATGGGGCGACCAGCGCGTGGCCTGGACGTACTCGATCGCGGCATCGTGGGGAGCGGCGCCCGTGGAACACGAGGGCGTGCTCTATGCCGGCGCCAACGACGGCACGGTCTACACGCTCGACGCAGCCAGCGGACAACCCCGTTGGCAGACCCCGGTCGCCCGGCCCGATCCGCGCTCAAGGCAGCTGTTCTCTCCGGTGGCTTTGGCCAACGGACGGTGCTACCTCGGAGGAACCGACGGGGCGCTGTATGCCCTGGACCAACAGAGCGGAGAGCTGCTGTGGGAGCACGCCTGCGGCGACTGGATCCGCGCGCAGCCCTTCGTGTCTGGCAAGACGATCTGCGTTGCGACGCTGGATGGAACGGTGGCGGCCGTCGAGGATAGGGGCGCGCGGGCGAAGCCGCGCTGGGTAGCCCGGCCGGGCAGGTATCCCATCTACGCCGATCTCGCGGGCGACGCCGACGGCGTGCTGGTGAGCACGGCCGATCTCCAGATCATCGCCCTCAACATTCGCGATGGCAAGGAGCAGTGGCGTCAGTCGCTCATCAACTGCACCGGCATTGGGGAGCAGCGAGTGTTCGCCGACTCCATGCCGGACATCATGCAGGCGCCGGTGACGGTTGCCGGCGGCAGCGTGTTCTTCGCCGGCAGGAACGGGTTCGTGGACGCCGCCGACGCAGCAACGGGGCGCCGGCTGTGGCGGTTCGAGGTCGGGGGAAGGGTCTCCGGAACTCCCACCACCAGAGACGGTCGCGTATTCGTCGTCCAGGTGGGTGGCAACGAGCACTCCTACGCGCTGGATGCAGAGACCGGCCAGCCCCTCTGGTCCCGGCAGCTTGGCGCCGTGTGGGCGCCGCCGGAATGCGATGGAGATCAGCTCTTCATTGGCAACAAGCAGGGCGTGCTCCACTGCCTCGATCCCGCGACGGGCGCCACCCACTGGGAACGGCGCTTCGCCGACGGAGTCTACCCCGCCCCCACCCTCGACGCGACAACCGTCTACACGGGCTCTTGGGATGGGCACTACTATGCCCTCGACCGACGAGACGGGTCCATCCGCTGGGCCTTCGGCCGCGCGGGCACGCCCTACCACGTCGGTGGGCGCCCCGACTCCGCGGCCCCCGTACTTGCCGACGGCAAGGTCATCGTTCCAAGTCTCGGAGGGCGTATGGTGGCGCTCGACGCCCAGACGGGACGGATGCTCTGGGAGTGGAAGGCGAAGCCCTGGCGGATCTGCAATGTGACCGCGGCAACCGATGGCACCACCGTCTTCGCTAGTGTCTTCGGCAACGCCTACGAATGGCCGTTCGATGTGAGTTTGCACGGCCTCGACCTGCCGACCGGGGACGAACTGTGGGAAGTCGCCGGGCTCGGCGGACTCACCTCCCCGGTGGCGACCGGCGGCAGGCGTTTTGTCACCGGCTCCATGGGCAGCCCGTTCCTCAGCGGATACCAGATGGGCGACTCGCCAAGCGACACGCCGCAGCTGCTGTGGAGACTGAGGACCGCAGGCGTCATGTACGAATCCCTGCCGGCCGTCTCCGGCAACCTCGGTTTCTTCCTGTCCAGCGATGGCTGGCTCCGGGCGGTCCGGTGAGGGAGAGAGATGATGCGCCGCAGCGTGCGTGTCGCTCCGAAGAAACCCATCCAGCCCTGAATCCAGGGCTGTCTCACTGGCGCAGATTGGTAATGGGACCTCACGGGGACACCAACTCGGGACCAGACGATGCGGCCTGTCTCAGATCGCTCTGCTCCTAACCTCCTCAAGGTGTGGCGAGTCGACCTGCCGCAGCCACTCGATCAGCAGAGCCCTCATCGCCTCGCCCTGTTGCACGTGACGTTCCCGATCTGGGTTCTTGCCTAGCAGGTTGTTGACTTCGTGCGGGTCGTTCTCCAGGTCATAGAGGACGTTCATGACCTTCGAGTCGGCGGTGTTGGGACAGAAGAACTTCCAGCGTTTGGTCCGTACCATCAGATTAGGCTGGACCGGACCACGCCAGTTCCACTCGCTCACAGCATACGCTTCGTCCCTGCTCGTCTTTCCCTCGACGTATCGACGGAGGCTCTCCCCGTCGGATTCATGCCGCCCGGCTCCGAGGTAATCACATATGGTGGCGAACAGGTCAATCTGCGAGACGGGCTCGCCCACCACCGTGCCCCGTGCGATTCTGCCGGGGAACCGCATCAGCAGCAGCACATGGGCGGACTCCTCGTAGAACACGTTCTTCTCGCGCATCCCGTGGGCGCCGAGCATCTCGCCATGGTCGGAGGTGAAGATGACCATCGTGTTGTCCGCCAGCCCCAGCTCCTTGAGCTTGTCGAGAATCCTACCTACCCAAACGTCGATCTCCTTCACGAAGGCGTAGTAGTTCGCGATCATGTACTTGATCAGGTCCGGATCGGCGTACTGCGGCATCCTCGAACGACCATTCTCGTGAACGTAGGGTGAGTTGTCCATGGGGTCGCTGATGCTGACCGGTGGGACCATGTCCTCCGGATCATACATCGAGGCATACGGCTCCGATGGCGTGATCGGCGAGTGCGGGCAGTGGAAAGAGCAGTGCAGCGAGAACGGCTTGCCCTGATTGGCAAGGCGCTCCAGTGCCTCGATGGTCTGCTTGCCCTGGAAGGCCGTTGCCGTATGCTCCGCGGGAACCGTGGAGATGCCGTGCTGGTCGGGCTGGCGCACTACAAGCTTCTCGCCGTTCTTATCTGTCTTGGTGCCCGGCGCTAGGCCGTGACGCGTGTCGAGGGGATTCGTCTTGTAGGGGCGGCGATCCCACGTCTGCTCCTGCATCCCGGAGTCCGCCCACTCCGGGTCCCCGAACAGCTCAATCCGCTCCACATGCTCGTCTAGATAGCCACGATACACCGCCGCCATCCCCGGCCCGCGCTCCCACTTGTCTCTTCCGGCGGGGGTAACGGCATTGTCGTACCTGAGCGCCCGGCCCAGCGGCGCATGCCACTTCCCATAGTACTCCGTCGCGTAGCCCTGGTCGGCCAGGAGCTCGTCGTAGCAAGGCATCGGAATGAGGTCGGCTTCATCGGCGTCCATGTTGGTGCGAACTCTTGAGTTCTCAATCGTACGGCCGATCATCAGACTGCTTCGCGCCGGGCCGCAGACCGGGCACTGCGTGTAGCAGTTCTCGAAGTAGACCCCCTCAGTGCCGATGCGATCCATGTTGGGAGTCTCCAGGATCGTGTTGCCTGCCATGCTCAGCGCATCAAATCGCTGCTGGTCCGTCATGATGACCAGCAGGTTGGGGCGCGTCGGCGAGTTGCCTTGCGCCGCGAGCAGGCCACCACCTACGGCAAGCCCGGCACCGGCCGCGACGAAGTCTCTTCGGTTCATTTGCTTGCCCTCTCTGCGGACGTCGGGATCGCCCGTGCTGCGCTTCGGCCCCCGGGCGTCCGCAGCCTGCCTGCCCCTCCACGACGCACGTGCTTGCGGGAATCGAGCGATGAGAGCGTTGACCGCCCGCACGGGCCAATGACATCGTCGCCCAACTTGATGCGTAGGTGATACGTGTTCAGAGGCCAGACGGCTGACCATTGAGGCGTCGCCGGGGAGGAGACGAATACACTGCGGGACAAAGGGGTCGGAGCCGACCACAAGCAGATCGGGCGGCTCTGGCGCAGGGCCTGATGTCGCGTGAAGAGTTCATGCAATGAAGATAAGCAACCAGGGGCCCGTCTCATCGGCGGGCACTTCCATCGGCGTTGCGGCCGCCTGCCTGGCCCTCGGTACGGCATGCGGCGGGCACGCCAATCCGGGACCGGCGGCCGATGTAGCCTCCCGGCGCGGCCGGCCCCTGCTCGGTGTCGAGCGATGGGATATGTACTCCGGCAAGGGATACACCTACGAGCAGGAACTTGGCTACCTTCCGGGCGGGCCGGGTTTCCTCAAGCCCGCCGAGTGGCACGACCGGGCGCCCTTTTTCTGCCGGCTCACCACAGACGTGGGCTGGGTGGAGCATCCCGAGAATGCCGGCCCTCTCTGGTTCAACTACCCCTTCAGCCAGGAACTGCTTCAGGAAACGATGGACCAGGAGATCCGCTATGCCTACAACGCGGGCATCGACTTCTTCATCTACCATGGGCCGGCCGCACGGGTCAGTGACCCCCATGCCTGGCACCTGAAGCACAACCTGAACGCCCATATGGCCAGTGCCATGCCGGAAGCGAAGAAGATGAAGTTCGTATGGGCGCTGTATTCGCATCCAGCCCTGGAATACACCCGCGGCAAAGTCGCCCTGATGATGGATGAAGTGATTGAGTACATCAAGATGCCCAACTGGCAGAAGGTGATGGACGACCGCCCGCTGGTCCCGGTCCTCTGGCCCGAGAATCTCAACGAAATGCTCGAAGGCGCGACCGGCGAGGAGCGGATGACCGGCACCGAGTTCGTCGACTACATCCGGGCACGCGTGAAGACCGCGGGACTGAAGAACCCCTACGTTGTCGGCATGGCAAACAGCAACGGACACACGAAGGCAGCCTCATACAAGGAGTGGGGCTACGATGCCTTCATGGACTATGACGGTTCCTACGGTGGTCGTGTCGCCGAAAGAGATGAGGGCCCAACCTATGCGGAGGCCACGGACGGCATCATCGAAGCACTTGAGAGACATTGGTCACCAACAGGACTTCCTTACATCCCTCCCTTCAGCAGCATGCAGTACTGCTTCCCTCGGTCCATTGACGAGGAGGGTAAGCCGGTGACTAGGCGCTACCACTACCAGTGGCCCAGGAAAGGCGACATGGCTGCCAGGATCAAGGTTGCCCTGGACTACGTGGCAGCTCACCCGGAGGAGTGTGAAGCCCAGGCGATCAGCATGTACTCCTGGAATGAGTTCTCGGAAGGAGGGGGGCTCTGCCCGACAATGGGGAGCCCCCCCGGCTACGAGCCCGACACGGCCTGGCTGGATGAAGTGGCCGGGGCTTTGGCGGCTTGGAGGTACCCGGCAACGACTGCTCCCCACCCATAGGAGGCCGTAGTTCCTTACCGATGTCCGCCGCACGGCTGAACCAGCATTCATAAGGGGATCCTGCAATGCGGCACGCGTGTCTGGCCCTGTTCGTCCTTGCGCCTGCCTTCCTGCTGTGTTCGCTTGCTGAGGCGGACAGACCGTCGGTCGCCGCACTCTCTGCCGCGATGCGCCAGCTCACGGCCCACGTCAACGAGACGTCACCACTCAGTGCAGACCAGATCAGCCAGCAGGCCAAGATCATCGACAGGAACATCGAGCAGATCGGCCGGACGTCGGAGACGATTCGAGAGGCCTTCGCCCTCGTCGCGTCCTACGAAACGGAAGTGGGCCCGCTGTTCATGAACGAGGGGACGCGGGGTGGGTTCCCGAGAGACCCGGCAGGCGGGCTGGAGCTGGATCGAGCGCTGTTCGCGGTTCAACAGGGCCTGATTGACCACGCCTATACGCCCGAGAACCTGAATCGGTTCACCGA
>CBFDAZ010000299.1:0-6650 GCA_965602825.1 uncultured bacterium | reverse complement strand
TAGGGAGTACGACGGCTGGATCGTGGCCGAGGAGGAGTCCGAGCTAGCCCGGGAGGACCCGGCGAAGGCCATCGGGCTGAACCGGGACCACATCCGCTCGATGGGCTGGTGACCCGATCTCGGCGCGAATTGACGCGTGCAACAGGCGTGTGCTAAACTGAGGTCCGAAGCGCCCTGTCGGCGCGTGTCCGATAGGCGGGAGGGTCCCGCCGATTACCTGTTCTGGTCGGCGAGGGCTCTTCGTGGCTTATTACGCTGATCCAGGGGCGCTTGGGGGTTCCCAAGCGTCCCTTTTTGGAATCTCAGACCCTGGAGGCAGGCAATGCTCCGTGCTGCCCTTCCCATCGCCATCCTGGTGGTCGTCGCCCCGTCCGCGTACTGTGCCGGCATCAACCCCGTCGAGGCGACGCTCGACAACGGCCTGACCGTGGTTGTGACCGAGAACCACGCCGCCCCGGTGGTCGCGATACGGTTCTACGTGAAGACCGGCAGCATCTATGAAGATGAGTTCCTCGGGTACGGTCTGTCGCATTACCTGGAGCACACGTTGAGCAAGGGGACGCCGACTCGCGACCAGGAGGAGATCGACTCGACGATCGAGGCGATCGGCAACGCCTCGAACGCGTACACCTCCCGCGACCATTGCTGCTACTACATCACGACCGCGACACCGTACTGGGAGACGGCTCTGGACGTCCTGGGGGACTATGTCTTCAATGCGACCTTCCCCGAGGAAGAGGTCGATATCCAGAAGGGGGTCATTCTGCGCGAGATCGCGATGACCGAAGATGACCCCGGCAACCGAATCTACTGGCTTTTCGCGCAGACGATGTTCCACGTCCATCCGGCGCGGTACCCCATCATCGGGTTCACGGAGCGCTTCGAAGAGCTTACGCGCGACGATATCGTGGCCTATCATCGGGCGTGGTACGTGCCGGACAACGTTGTCTGCTCGATCGCGGGGGACGTGGCCGCCGATGAAGCCATCGACAAGTGCCGGACGCTGTTCGGGTCGGTGGCCCGCCGGCCGCCCCCGGCCCTCGTCCTGCCGGATGAGCCGCCTCAGACGGCGCCGCGGCGGCGGATCGAGACGGACGAACGCCTGCAGCGGGCCTACCTATACCTTGGCTACCGCACGATCAACCTGTTGCACCCGGATCTGTACGCCCTCGACGTCCTGGCCTACATTCTGGGCCACGGGGCCAGCAGCCGCCTGGTGCGGATCGTGCGCGAGGAGCAGCGACTGGTAGACGGCATCTCATGCTTCTCCCACACGCCGACCTACGATGCGGGCGTTTTCGGCATCTCGGCGACTCTGGACCCCGACAAGTCGACAGAGGCGGAGGAGGCGATCGTCGCCGAGCTGGAGCGCTGCTGTGATGAGCTGGTTACCAACGAGGAGCTGGCGCGAGCGAAGACCCAGAAGGCCGCCGAGCTGATCCACGCCCGGGAGACGGCCGACGACATGGCGGAGGTGGTGGGCATGGATCTTCTCGCCGCCGGCGACCCGCTGTTCAGCGATCATTACGTGGAACGCATCCGCGAGGTCACACGCGAGGACGTGCGGCGCGTGGCACGTGAGTACATTCGCCCCGAGATGCTGGCCGTCGCTGCGCTCACCCCAAAGGCGCCGCGGGACAGGGACGTGACAGCCAAGGAAGCCCAGGCTATCCCGGAGACGGTCCAGGCGACGCTGCCGAACGGATTGACGGTTCTCGCGCAGCGGAACACCACGGTCCCGACGGTCTCCATTGCCGCCGTCGCCAAGGGCGGCCTGCGGTACGAGACGGAGGAGACCAATGGGATCAACCAACTGATGGCGAACATGCTGGTCCGCGGGACGAAGAAGCGTTCGCGGGAGCAGCTCGCGCAAGAGACCGAAGATATGGGGGCCGGGCTCTCGCCTTTCTCCGGCCGCAACAGCTTCGGCCTGGAGGCGAGCGCCCTGAGGGAGGACCTCGACGGGATATTGGGGATCGTCGCGGACGTCCTGATGAACGCGGACTTCCCCGAGGATGAGTTCGCGACTCAGAAGCACTTCACGCTGGCCGGGATTCAGCGACAAGAGGACGATGTCGATACCGTCGCCCGCAAGCTGTTCCTGCAGACGATGTACGGCGTTCACCCTTACCGCTTCCTGACGAGCGGCACCGAGGCGAGCGTGAGCGCACTCACCCGGGAGCAGATCGCCCAGTACCATGCGGAGTATTGCCGTCCGAACCGCACGGTCCTCTCGCTGTTCGGCGATGTTGCGCCCGAAGCGGCCGTTGCCGCGGTCGAGAGGGCGCTCGGCAAGTGGAAGGGATCGGAGGCTGAAGAGCCCCAGCCGCCGGAGGAGCCGGCGCTGAGCGATGTGAAGCAGGTGCGGCAGGAACGAGAGCAGGAGCAATCGATCATCTACCTTGGCTTCCCGGGAACCACCGTGGGCGATCCGCGCAGCTACCAGATAGATGTACTCGACGCCGTCATGTCGGGAAGGGGACTGCCGGGTGGCCGCCTGCATGACGCGCTGCGCCGGCAGCAGCTTGTCTACTTCGTGCATGCATGGTCCGAGCCCGGGCTCGACCCCGGGGCCTTCGTGGTCATGGCGGGCACCGAAGCGGCGAAGACGGACACGGTCATCGACATCATCAAGGGCGTTGTGACCAGCATGAAAGAGGCTCCGCCGGGCGAAGAGGAGCTTCAACGCGGGAAGCAGATGTGCACTGCGGAGCACGACATCGGGCTGCAGTCGGCGGCGAGCCGCGCGCAGACGGCGGCCCTGGACGAGCTGTATGGACTGGGATATGACCGATATAAGAGCTATGCGGCTGAGATCGACAAGGTTACGGCCTCGGACGTGCAGCGCGTGGCCCAGGAGCTCCTGGACCTCGAGCGCTGCGTGATCACGGTGCTGGCACCGGAGACCGCCGAAGAGGCGGCTGCCGGATAGGCCCGTGACAGGACGCGTCCGGGCGCGGCACAAGGTGGCGAACACCCAATGGAAGTGATCCCGGCGCACCAGAACTCCCTTCGGGTGGCGGAAGAGGTGCGCGAGGCCCTGTCACACACCCGCAGTGAGGAACTCGACAGGCTGGTCGAGGCGATCTTGCTGGCGCGCGGCGTTTTCTGCACGGGCCAGGGCCGCAGCGGTCTGATGGTCTCGGCGTTCGCCATGCGGCTGGTGCATCTGGGCCTGAAGGGCCATGTGGTCGGCGAGGCGACCACGCCCGCCATCGAGGGCGGGGATCTGCTGGTAGCGGCCTCTGGATCGGGGCAGACGCGCACGACTCTCGCGATCGTCCAGGCAGCACGCGACCGGGGCGCGGAGACCGCGTGCATGACGGCGCACGCGGGCTCGCCGATAGCCCGGGCGGCCGACATCGTGGTCGAGGTGCAGGCGCCGATTACCTCCGACTCTCCTCGCGGGAGATCGATCCAGCCTCCCGGGTCGCTGTTCGAGCAGGCGCTGCTGCTATGCTGTGACGCGATGGTCATGACGCTGATGGAGCGGGTCGGCACGAGCGAGGAAGAAATGCGGGCCCGACACACCAAGCTGGAGTAGGACGCGACGCGGCCCGACGCCGAGGCGGGAGTCAGTCCGTGGTCATCTCCACTCTCAACCAGCTTGTCAGGAAGTACTGGCCGGCAGCCGACCCCGATCTGCTGCCCCGCGCGTATGACTTCGCCCGGGAGGCCCATGCCGGCCAGATGCGCCTGGATGGCAGCCCGTATATCAGCCACCCCATGGAGGTGGCCGGCCTCCTCGGGCACGTCGAGTCCGATCCCCCCAGTGTGGCCGCCGGGCTGCTGCATGATGTCCTGGAGGATACCTTGGTCAAGCCGGGAGACCTCGGCGCTCAGTTTGGCGAGCCGATCCTGGGGCTTGTTGAGGGCGTTACCAAGCTGTCACTGACCAACTTCCGCAGTCGGCAGGAAGCGCAGGCCAGCAATCTGCGGAAGATGTTCCTGGCAATGGCCGACGACGTGCGGGTCATCCTGATCAAGCTGGGCGACCGGCTACACAACATGCGCACGATCGCTCCCCTCCCGCCCGACAGGCAAGCGGCAATCGCCGACGAGACGCTGCAGATCTATGCGCCGCTGGCCCACCGTCTCGGCGTCCGGCGGTTTAAGTGGGAGCTGGAGGATCTGGCGTTCAAGACGCTGCACCCGGAGGCCTACGAGGGAATCGCCCACAAGATCGGGGGAGGCCGGGAGGAGCGCGAGGCCTTCGTCGTCCGGGCGGCGGCGGCCCTGCAGGCCGAGTTGGCCGATGCAGGGATCATAGCGCGCGTTGATGGCCGGCCCAAGCACTTCTACAGCATCTACAACAAGATGCTGGAACAGTCGATTGACTTCGATCAGGTAAGCGACCTGGTGGCGGTGCGCGTGCTCGTCGATACGGTCCCCGAGTGCTATGGTGCCCTGGGCATCGTGCACAAGCTCTGGATGCCCATCAGCGGGCTCTTCTCGGACTACATCGCGAAGCCGAAGAGCAACGGGTACCAGTCCCTGCACACGAAGGTCCTGGGTCTGGAGCGACACCCGATGGAGGTGCAGATTCGGACGGCCGAGATGCATCGGGTCGCCGAACACGGCATTGCGGCCCACTGGCGGTACAAGGAGGGCGGCGAGCCGACCAAGTTCGACGAGCAGATGATGAAGTGGCTCGAGCAGCTTCGCGAGCTGGAGACTCAGCTCCCCGACGAGCATGAATGGCTCGAGCTGGTGCGGCTGGATCTGTTCAAGGACCAGGTGTTTGTCTTCACTCCGCAGTGGGACGTCATTGACCTGCCGGCCGGCGCGGGCCCGCTCGATTTCGCCTACCGGATCCACACCGACCTGGGCAATCACTGCGCGGGGGCGAAGGTGAACGGGAAGCTGGTGCCGCTCGACTACGAGTTCCGCAACGGCGACATCGTCGAGATCATTACGTCGCCGAATGCCAAGCCCAACCCCGACTGGCTGAAGCTGATCGTCGCCTCGAGCGCGAAGAGCAAGGTCCGCCGGTACCTGCGGGCGCAGGTGCGAGAGGAGAACATCATCGCCGGGCGCGAAGCGGTGGAGAAGGCGATCCGTCGGTTGCCGCCCGAGGAACGGAAGCAGGTCGACGTCGACGGGCTGCCCGATATCACGGGTTCGTTCAACTTGTCGGATGTCGATTCACTGTGGGCAGCGGTCGGGTTCGGTGAGATAGAGCCGGAAACCGTCGTGCAACGTCTCCGGCCCGGGGAGAAGGCGCCCGAGACGCTGGCGGAGGAGATCGAGTCGTTCCGCGATTTGGAGGACCAGAACATCGAGCCCGCCGTTCGGGCCTCGGTGTCGCTGGGGGACATCGAGGGCCTGGCGGCGAGACGAGCGAAGTGCTGTAACCCGCTGCCGGGGGACCCGATCGTCGGTTACATCACTCGCGGCCACGGACTGGCGATCCACCGGGCCGACTGCAAGAACCTCCAGCACCGCGCCGCCCGTGAGCCGGAGCGGGTACACAAGCTGAACTGGGGCGACCAGAAGGCCGGCGAGACGTACCGCGCAACCATCGAGGTGGCCGCTCTCGACCGGGTCGGGTTGCTCAGCCACATTACGGCGGTCGTCAGCGAAATGGGGATGAACATCGCCTCGGCCCACGTCGATGCCGAGAAATCGAGCGTTGCCACGATAAGATTGGCCGTCGACGTCGAGGACCGCCGGGTCCTGAACCAACTCGTCGAGCGGCTGGACAGCCTGATCGATGTCATCAGCGTGCGCACCACGGCTCCCGCCAGGCCCCGTGATGCCGCGCCGCGCGAGAAGCGATCCTCTCGTCGTCGCCGGCGGCACTGACATGCGCACGCGCCTGCCGCGAAGATGTGCCGTTGGTAGGTCGGGTCTCCAGGCCCGACGCCGTGGCCACGGACGACGAACGGCATCGCGGTTGAAACCGCTCCTACCCCTCAGCACCGCCGTACGGCCGCACAGGCCGTCTGCCGCGCGGGCATCTCCATCCCTTCCCGGTGCCCCGCCGAAGCATGGCCAACTGCGCTCCCCAATGCGCCGACTGGTCGTGCTTGTCGCCCTGCTGGCGCTTCTGCCGCTGGCGACGCGCTCCGCCCAAGCCCAACACCTCCTGGTGCCGATGGACGACTCCCAGGCCGATCACCTGAAGGCCTACGGACTCACCTACTGGTGCCTGGAAGAGCCCCGGGTGTATCGCTGCGAGTGGCTGCTCAACTACCGGTACGGGTCGTTCCTGCTCCCCGATCAGCAGGATGTGAGAGCGCGGGCGAGCGCGGCGGGCATCACAGTTGAGCCACTGAGCGACGCCGGGCGGGACGCAGCCTACGCGACGATCGCCGAGGAGAACATGGAAAGAATCGTCCTGGAGAAGGCGCCGCGCGTGGCTGTCTACATCCCGCCAACCTCAGAGCCGTGGGACGATGCCGTGACCCTGGCCCTGGAGTATGCCGGGATCTCATACAACAAGATCTACGACGCCGAGCTGGTCCGGGGAGGTCTAGCCGAGCACGACTGGCTCCACACCCACCACGAGGACTTCACGGGCCAGTTCGGCAAGTTCTGGGCCAACTTCCAGCGCGAGCCGTGGTACCAGCAGCAGGTCGTGGCCGCCAAGCGAGACGCGCGGGACCTGGGATTTGGCACGGTTCGCGAGCTGAAGGCCGCGGCGGCGG
>CBFDAZ010000298.1:0-6664 GCA_965602825.1 uncultured bacterium | reverse complement strand
CCTGGCGACGGGCAGGAGGAGATCGACGACTGCGTCGAGAGGATCGGCGCGCTGGATGGTTGAGGAGTGCCGCGGCACGCCAGAGAACCGTGCGACGGCGATCGATCAAGGCGTCGGATCCTCTGCCTTCGCTCCCCGTATTGCCGCTACTCCAGCTTCCTCAGTGCCGCCTCGACCTCAGCCCGCACGGCATCGCTCGGATTGAGCTCGAGGACTTTGCGGAACTCCTTTTCCGCCTCCGTCCTCAGCCCAAGATCGACCAACGTCCACCCCAAGACCCGGTGAGCTTGCAGGTTGGCGGGGTCGAGCCCCACAACTGTCCTGAGCTTTGCCTCGGCCTCGCGGAGCTTGCCCGCGCGCTTGAGTGTCAGCGCCATCTCGACGACAGCGTCCAGTTGCACCTGACGTTCCTGAAGGCGGAGCACTTCGTCGGGCGTCAGCGTTCCTGCCTCGCGCGCCTCTCCAGGCTCCCGACCGGCGGCAGGTTCGGGCCTCGTCGATGGCCCTGCCCTCGCCCGCGGCGTTAGGCGGATATTGTCCACGTAGAGGGTGAAGGGCCCGGCCGGCTTGTGCACCGTGATCTGGAGGCCCGCAACCTCACGAGCCCTGAAGGCGCCGTCGTAGTGCTCGTCGGTCGTCGGGCTTGCCTGCGACAGCAACCCGCCCGTGAGCTCGGTCGAGACGTGACGCACAGCGCCCGGCTCCATCCTCCCTGTGCTGAGCTGGAGGTTCGCGTGAGCCCGGCTCGAGCTATCGAAGGCGTAGGCGTACACGGTCGCGGGCCCGACGCCCTCATAGCGCAGGTCCATCTGGCAGCGCGTAAACCGCGTCCAGTCCCCGTACTTCCAGTCGGGGTCCGAAAGGATGAGCCCCAGGGCACTCCGCATTTGGCCGGCATCCAGCCTCAGGGAGTATTCGCCGTCCGTGGCTCACTCGTCGCTGAACGACGGCTGGTACACATCGGTAGCCACGATCGGGGTGTCTCCCAGGCTGGAAAGCGACCCGAACGTTGCCAGGACTCTGACTCCCTCATCAGGCTCGAAGGACGCCACGACAGACGTGCCGTCCGGCCGCACCTCCAGCCGGACTGCCTCGTCGCGGAGCGTGAAGGCGTCCGCCAGCGTCGGCTCCCTGGCCAACGCAGCGGCGCGGAACGCACTGAACGGGTCGGTCGCGCTCGACAGGCCTTCCGCCAGCAACTCCGTCAGCGCCTCGAATCCCAGCGCTTGCTCGATGTCCGCCATCGCCGAGGCCGCCGCGAAGTCGGGGTGGACCGAGGCGTAGACGGGGTCAGCCATCAACACCAGGCGTCCCGTAGGGTCTTCGGCATCTGGATCGAGGCGCGCTCCCGGCAGTGGCTCCGCCCCGAGTCGTTCGACAACTTCCGGCACCAGGTAGCGATGGGCGATGAAGCGGTCGAAGCCCGCTAGCCGGTTTGGGTTGTGGAGTTCCGCCACCGCCTGGCAGAGGATCGTCACGGGATCGGCGTCGGGGCGGAAGTACTCCCCCAGACCGTGCCGCCCAACGCGCAGGTAGATCGTGTTCCGCCGGTCGGTGAGAGCGCCTTCCCAGTAGCCATCGGCTGCGCTCAGGACGCGAAGGGCGATCTCCTCCTTCGCGAACTCAGGGAAGCGCGCGTCGAAGGCCTGCTTGGCAACCCGTACGACCTCAGCCACCGGCTCGCGGTACGTCTCCGGCACGTCCTCCGCACAGACCAGGGCCACCTGCGCATCCCGGGCCGCCTGGCCCGTCGCCTGCCGCGGCGGGAGGAGCAGCGTCGTGAGTAGAAGCACGCCTATCGCGAGCGCGGCAACTCCCGCCAGCCAGCCGCCCGGTCGCTCATCGCTTTGCGGCGGCTCTGCGATGCGACGGATGCGGGTGAACAGCCGCCCGCTGGCAGCCGCCACGGCCGGCTCGGTGCGGGCCCCGCGAGATTCCTCCAACGCTGTGAGCGTCTGGGCGTAGAGCACGCGATCCTCGCACAAGGCTGCCGCGACGTCATCGCAGCAGTGCTCACGCTCGACGCGTATACGTCCGGATACCCACCACACGGCCGGGTGGTAGAATAGCAGCACCTCTACGACGCTCTGCAGTAGATTGACCAGGTAGTCGTGTCGGCGAATGTGGGCAAGCTCGTGCGCGAGCAGTGCCTCTAGCTGGGCAGCGCTCAGGCCCAACACAGCACTTGAGGGCACCAAGATCAGCGGTCGCAGCCAGCCAATGACGAGAGGCGTCTTGGCGACGCTCGACTCGAGAAGCTGGACCGTTCGCGTGAGCTGCAGACGATGAACCAGACGTCCTAGCGCCTCCTGGCAGTGGCGTCTCGCCGGGCGCACACCGTTTCTTCGCAGCAACTGGACTACGGCCCATCCGCCGGACAGCCGGACGGCGAGCACGGCTGCGCCGATCAGCCAGCACAGCGCCAACCAGGGCGTGGCGTGCTCCAGTCGGGTGGCGAGCCACGCGCGGACCGGCGGCCGGGGCCTCCAGATCGCTTGGAGGCGAAATGTGGGAGCCGGCGCGCAGGTTCTGTGGGGTGTAGACTGCGCGACGCGTGTTGTGGCGACATCCACCGAGGGCGAGGCCGTGGCCAGTCTCGCACGGCCGGCGGCCAGTGCTTCGACGGGTGACTCGCCGTTGCTCGCGCTCGCCCGCAACGTGAGGACCGGCAGGCTGGCCATCAGCACCAGCGCCCCACACGCCACAGCGTACCGCACGTTCGCGCCGTGGCTTTTCAGTCCCCACAGTAGGCCAATCGCCAGTAGCCCCACAGCGGCCCCCTGCCACAGGAAGTGCAACAGCGTCCATCCCAGGCGGATCGTGACATCGTGTGACAGCAGCACCTCAAGGTTCATCATCACCCTCCCTCTCCAGTTCGTCGAGCAGCTTCCGGATCTCGGCCAGCTCCTCGGGGGACACCCTCTTTGCCGAGAGCGCCTGCATCACGAGTTGCGGTGCTGAGCCCCCGAATACTCGCTCCAGAATGTCGCGCACGAGCTGCCCTCGCGTCTCATCGGCAGGATGTCGCGCCTCGTAGACGTGGGACCGCGTGCTCTCATCCCGGACCACAAGCCCCTTCTCCGCCATGATTTGCAGTAGCTTCAGCGTGGTCGTGTAGCCGACTGACCGCGCCTCACCAAGCGCTTCGTGCACCTCGCGTACTGTGCTTGGCCCGCGGTCCCAGAGTACGCGCAGGATAGCCAACTCGGCGTCAGTCGGCCTGCGATGGTGCTGTTTGCTCACCCTGGTCGCCTCCACGACGAGATTTGTGGGCTGCCATTATATACGAAGACCTTCGTAGTGTCAACGAACGCTTTCGTAGTTGCCGGTTGACAGGTCGTGGGCGCGAGTCATGGCCGGCGGCAATTGGCCCTCTATGTTGCGCGTGAAACGGACGGACGTTGCGTCCGCCGCAACGCTGTGCGGATCAACATGGGTCAAGCCGTCTTCAGCCGGGGACGCCTGCACTCCGTCGAGCTTCTCCTCCGAGAGAGTGCCCGGCTGTCGCGTGCATGCACTCGATGCGTCGCGTTTGCGTCGACCTCCGGCGCTCGTGGTGGTAATCCTCGTTGGCAGCCGCGGGCTTGCTGGTCCAGGGCCTGCCAGGCCTGTTGCCGAAGCTCGGGTTCTGACGGGGCACGATCCCAGCAGGCCGGGCTTGTGGCGGGACAGAATATGTGCGAGCGACAGCCCGCGTGGGATCGCCTGCTGGCGTTACCAAAGGGGCACTGATGGCGGGCTATACCGGCGAGGACGTCGGTGATACGTGAGCCTGGAGCGATGCGCGAATGAAGATCACAAAGCTCGAAACGACGTTCGTGGAACCGCGCTGGGTCTTCCTGAAGATGCACACCGATGAGGACCTGGTGGGCTGGGGCGAGCCGATTGTCGAGGGCTGGTCGCGGACGACGGCTCAGGCGGTGGAGGATATGGGGCGCTACCTCATCGGGAAGGACCCCCGGCTGATCGAGCACCACTGGCAGACGTTATATCGGCACGGGTTCTATCGCGGCGGGCCCGTTCTCTGCAGCGCGCTGAGCGGGATCGAGCAAGCGATGTGGGATATCAAGGGCAAGGCCCTCGGCGTGCCGGTATACGAGCTTCTTGGGGGGAAGGTCAGAGACAGGATCCGCGTCTACGCGCATGTCGGCGGAAGCGATGCCGCTGCCTACGCAGCGTCGGGGAAGAACGCCGTGGAGCGCGGATTCACGACGGTGAAGCCAAGTCTGTTTGACAAGGTGCGGTTCGTCGAGACCCCGGAGTTCGTGGACCGGGTGGTCGAGAGGATGGCGGCGCTACGGGAGGGAGTGGGGCCAGGCATTGATATCGGGATCGACTTCCACGGGCGCGTGAGCCCGGCGATGTCGATTCGCCTCTGCCAGGCGCTAGAGCCCTATCACCCGATGTTCGTGGAGGAGCCCGTCTTGCCGGAGAGTGTGGATGCGCTGGCGAGGGTCGCGCGGAGCACGAGTATCCCCATCGCGACGGGCGAGCGGCTGTTCACGAAGTGGGGCTTCCGCGAGGTGCTGGAGAAGCAGGCGGCGGCGATTCTGCAGCCCGATCTGTCCCACGCAGGGGGCATCCTCGAAGTGCGGAAGATAGCGGCGATGGCGCAGGCCTACTTCGCCAGCATTGCGCCGCACTGCCCGCTGGGCCCGATCTCGCTGGCGGCGGGGCTGCAGGTGGATGCGTGCACGCCGAACTTCCTGTGCCAGGAGCAGGTGTGCCTCGGCGAGGGGTACATCAAGGAGCCGTTCGTGGTGCAGGACGGCCACATCGATGTGCCGACCGGGTCCGGGCTTGGGATCGAGGTGGATGAGGAGGCTCTGAAGGGGCGCATCTGCGATGGCGGATGGGCAAACCCAGCCCTGTGGCATGACGATGGGTCTGTGGCCGACTGGTAGCCACTCGTCCCACAGCCGGGCGCCCTGGGCCCGCTTCTCCTGCTCCTGCGGGGTCCCATCACTGATCTGTGTGGCTGCGAGAGCCCGGGATCCCAGGCTGCATGGAGTCTTGCGGCGGGACAACCGACCCCGAACGGCACGAATACCCATCCGACACTGCCGGCAAGCTCCGAGGTCTGCGCCGGAGGGAGTTCACTAATGTGTCAGGGCCAATCGCGGAGGATCTCGACTCCGTCGGCGGTGAAGCGGTGGACGGGCTCGTAACCGAGGGCATGGCGAGCGGCGGTGGCATCGAGGTAGCAGTCAGGGTTGTCGGAGACCAGCGGGAAGACGCCGTACTCCACACCATCGGCCTCGACGGCGGTCGCGAAGCCGTTGGCCAGGTCGGTGTAACTCACGAGAAGGCCCTTCTCATGAATCGCGCGGGACCGCCTCCACCCCGCGGGCTCAGTTGCGGGATCGACCGGGCTGCCGACCCGCCAGCAGATCACCGATAGCCCATGTAGCCTCGAATACAGCTCGCCCAATACCTCGCCCATGTACTTGGTGGCCGCGTAGAGGGAATCGACGCAGGGGGGATCGGTAGCCGCGATGTACCGGCCTGGAGGGTAACCGAAGACAGTCCTCACGGTGCTGGCGATGGCGACTCTCCGTACGCCCTCTCGCCGTGCCGCCTCAAGAACGTTGTAGGTGCCCTTGACATTCACGTCGAGTTGGGCTGCGTCGAACTCGTCCTGGCGATGGCGGAAGTCGCGACCCGACGCGATGGCCAGGTGCATAACGGCGTCAACGCCCTCCATCAACGGCGCAAGCTCCTCCAGATTGGTGATGTCGGCCACGTGGGAATCGGGTTCGTTGTCGATCAGCTTCACGTCGGCGAGCCGAAGCTCGAACCGCTCGCGCAGCAGCGGGCGGATCCGGGACCCGATCTGGCCACCGGCACCAGTCATCAGTACGCGCATGGTTCTCTCCATCCTGGCTGGAACTGCACGTATCGGGCTCAGCAATCCCCTCGTCGGCTCAACTCTCAGCGATTGGCGGCGACACTTCGCAGTCCGGGCTGTGGAACCTCCACATCAGGCTGCGGGAACTCGAGAACGGCAGACCCCTCCGGCCTTGGCTGTGGAGCCGGATTCGGGCGCCGTGGTGAGTGCGGGAGGCCCGTGCCCGCCCTCTCTCGATAGGAGTTGCAGGGGCGATGCGTCAACCTGAGGTCTGGCCCGACATGCGAGGTGTCGCCGCTATGGTCCGACGCCTCCGCATCGTCGTGGTGCTCGTGCGCTGTGTCGCTGCGTTTACTACTGCGATGCCCGCCCGACGAAGCTGTACGCTGCAGTGGCGAGGGCAAGCCCGACCCACGAACGACTCACCCTCCGCAGCAGCCCTGCTCGCCGCTATTGGCCCTTCCCAAGCGCCGCCTGCAGCGCGACGCAGTCCCGCGCGAGCATCCATTTGAGATCATCATACACGCTGCTGTCCCAGTAGCCCACTTCATCTCGGTAGTACGAGAGGTCGGGCTTGACGCTGTCCATCAGCCAGGCCAGATCGCTCTCCGCCTTCAGGCACGCTGACCCGCCCACTCCTCTGTCGCGGGCCTGTTGCAGCAGCTCCCGCAGCGTGTTCACCAGCCGGGCGTCGTCGATGCCCTCGCGGATCATCTCCCAATCCACGTTGGCCAGGGGACCATCAGGGCCCATCGTCAGGCCCCACATGCTGCTTGTCAGTCGGTTGTGAGGATCACACGTGCCCTGCGGATTCGT
>CBFDAZ010000297.1:0-6666 GCA_965602825.1 uncultured bacterium | reverse complement strand
TCTCGCCTCAGGCCCGCATGCTCCTCGAGAAGATCAAGCCATACCTCCTGCTCAGCCACGGTGGCTCTCGTGGGTCTGTATGGATCACTCCGCCCCATCGGCATCAGGACGTGGTTTCTGAAGATGCCGCCGGCGTGGATGTCCAGCGCGAAGTCGATCCGCTGGCCGGCCCGCTTGAGATCTTCGAAGCACTCGATCACAGCCGCATTCTCGGGCTGAATGTCCTGTAACCAGTGGCGGTTGTTATTGCGTCGGTTGGCGTTCAGTCCATTGCCACCATAGTGCGCGCAATCGACATTGACGGTCGGCACGAAGTAGAAGCGGCACGCATCGAGCAGACGGGTCCGTCTCAGCAGCCGCCGGATCGTGGGCTCAATCACTCGCCCGCCCATGATCTCCAGCGGCGAGTGCTGTCCGCAAATGACGGCGACGCCTGCTGCGCCCGGCCCGTCCGGTCCCCGGCCAACTCGGATCAGGTGGATCGGGCGTCCCTCAACCGACCTCCCGATCTCGCGAACCGTCGTGTGTCGCTGCCTTTGCGCCCACTGCAGCAGCGCCGTGCGCTCCTCGTCGGCGAACGGCGGTCCGCTGGCCAGGTACCCGCCTTCGGTCATCTTCTGCGTCACTCGGAACTCACCGGCGAAGTCGGCGCCCTTCTCACCCATCCGGACGGCTGCCGGCACGATTCGGCGCCACCTCTCCCGATCCGGGCTCCAGAAGAACGTCGGCGTCATGTTGACCCCACCGTGGGGTATCGTGTGCACGACCAGCCGCCTCAGCCTGCCGGTTGTGTCCTTGATCCTGAGAAACACCCAGTACGATGCGGTCTGCGTGAACTCCGGCCGCGTGAAGACCTCCACCGTCTCGTCGTCGATCCAACGCGGCTCAAACCCTCCGCCGCCTGGGATGATGGGCACCGCCCGCGCTGCGCTCCTGGCTCGGGGAGCGCCGAACAACTCCACCTGGGCGGTGTTGTAGGCTGTGGCCCCCGTGATCCTGCCGGCGAACCGCTGCTGCCTTCCGGCGTCGGCGCCGACGATCAGTCTCGTGGGCACCGGCGCGAGGTCGGGGCTCATCGACCCGGTGCTGCCACCTATCGCCGAGAACGAGCAATGGGTCCCCGGTGAAACCAGGAGCCGCAGCCGCCCGTATGCGCCTGCTTCGGCTGCATACGGTGTGTCCCGGAGTGACCAGGCATAGTTCTGCAGAGCCACGCCCACTCGGAACTCCCTGCGGGCATCGACAGTGGCGTGAACCGGCAGCAGCGACTCGCATTCGACCGCTTCATCGCCCTGGCCGCCGGTGAAGCGAAGGTACCCGTGCGGAGTGATCTGCAGCCCCCATCCCACGCCGTCCTCCGTTGCTCCAGTCAGAAGAGCCCGTGTGGTAGAAGGAAAGAGAGCGCTCTCGTCGCATCGCACATTGACCCAGACACAGATTTCGGGATAATAGGGATCGGCGGGCATGCGCAGGGTGGCGGGGGTCCGGTTCAGCGCTCGCCTGGCGAGCCGCAGGTCTTCGGCGCGTCGAATGTTACGGAAATGTTGATAGCGTTCGGCCATCCGGTCCTCCTGCTTTCTGCCTTGGTGGTATCCCGACTGAGAGGTCAGCAGCCATGGTGGTCAGGCTTTCGGTGTCAACCAAGTCCCGCGAGCAGTTTGTCGATGTCACCGGGCAGATTGCGGAGGCCGTTCGGGCCTCCGGCGTCCAGAGCGGCACGATCACTTGCTCTGTCCCGCACACGACCGCCGGGATTACTATCAACGAGAACGCCGACCCCAGTGTCGTGGGCGACATCCTGAAAGGGCTGGCCGAGATCGTCCCCCATCGCACCCCATACTACCGCCACCGGGAAGGCAACTCGGACGCCCACATCAAGTCCAGCCTGGTCGGCACATCGATCCACGTGCTGATCGAGAACGGCGAGCCCCTCCTGGGCACGTGGCAGGGCATCTACTTCTGCGAGTTCGACGGGCCCCGCGCTCGTAACCTCTGGTTGAAGATCGTGGGCGACGAGGCGTAGCGCCCTGGCCTCGCCCAGGCTCTCCAGCCCCCCGCCGGCCGGGCAGCCCGTCAGTTCCGTTGCCGCTCACCAGACCGCCGGCCACTATCGCTGAGATTGGACTCGCCGCTCCGTGGACCTCCTCGACCGATGGCGAACGGCCGATCTCGGCGCGCCGGACGCGCCCCACGCAGCAGGAAAGGCCGGAACCACCGGGAATCTGAGTAAGCCGCGCCAACCGGGCATCCGCCACCTTGCCGTAGCAGTGTGAGATCCGCCCATGAAAGCTCTCCTGGCGTTCCCTCGCTTCAGGTATCCGTCCGGCGACCCGCCGCTTGGCATTGCCTATCTGGCTGCCGTTCTGCGTCGCGAGGGTGTCGAGGTCGACGTCTTCGACGCCACGTGGATGCGCCGGCCGCTGGTCGAGCTCGAACGGGTGCTCAAGGGCAATCGCTACGACCTGATCGGGGTCACCGTGATGACCTCCATGCTGAGCGAAGCGGCGCAGATCGCTGCGATGGCCAGGCAGCTCAGCCCGGACTCTCTGGTCGTTATGGGCGGCCCGCATGCGACGGTTGAGCCCGAGAGCACGCTGCAGTTGCCCGGAGTGGATGCCGTCGCCATCGGCGAGGCGGAGCTCACGGCGCTCGCGCTTGCCCGGGCAGGCCTGAAACCGGAGAACGTGCCCGGCGTCTGGTACCGTAGCGAGGGCGAGATCGTGAAGGGCCCCGAGCCGGCGCTCCTGGAAGACCTCGACTGGCTACCCTTCCCGGCGTGGGACCTGTTCGACATGCAGCGGTACGTGGGGCTGTGGTACCAGCTCGATGCGGTTCGCTACGCCCTGAAGGGCACCTCGATCATGGCTTCCCGTGGGTGCCCCTACCGCTGCACCTACTGCCAGCCCACTCTGCAGACGATGTTCGGCAAGCGCATCCGGCGACGGTCTCCGCCGCACCTGATTGCGGAGATGGTCGAGCTCCGCGACCGGTTCCAGATCGACGGCCTCATGTGGCTCGATGACACCTTCCTGATCGATGCCGAATGGATGCGCGACTTCTGCGAGCAGGTGGTCCAGGCGAAGGTGGACCTGATATGGGGCTGCAACGTGCGCGCGGACCGCGTGGATGAGGCGACGCTGGCGAGCATGAAGGAGGCGGGACTGCGGATCATCCACCTCGGGATCGAGTCGGCAAGCCAGCGGGTGCTCGACGAGGTCTACGACAAGGGGATCACGCTGCAGCAGGTCCGCGAGGCCATCGCCATCGCCAAGCGGCTGGGGCTGTGCGTGCGCGGCTACTTCATGCTGGGGGCGCCGACGGAGACACTCGACGAGGCGAAGGCGACCGTGCAGCTCGCCCAGGAGCTCCCGCTCGATGACGTGACCTTCTCCATCGCCACCCCCCTTCCGCACACCCACCTCTACGACATGAGCCGCGACATGATCGACGCCGACTTCTCGGAGTTCGATTACTACAAGCGCCCCGTCTATCGCAGCGACAAGGTCCTCCCTCCGTCGGTCATCGATCGCCTGAAGAAGAAGGCCTACCTGCAGTTCTACCTCGGGCGCCGGCGCTTCTCGCGAACGGTCCGTTCGGCCCTCGGAGTGTCCGGCCTGCGGAAGATGCTACTCAAAGTGCAGCGGTTCTAAACGACGCCATCGCGCGGCCACGCCCGTGCGCGTTGCCAACCCTTCGCCTCCATCAAGTTGGGTAGAGGACTCTCACCTCCAAGCCATCGAACATGCTCGGCACAGAACGACGCGGGCGCCATCTCTGGCGCCCTTACGGGCAGATGCCACCGTTCTGCCGGAATGGCCGGTACTGGTTGCCGCCGCGTCTTGCCGTCATTCGCTTCCGTCGCTGACGAACCCGTGCTTCGCCGCCGACTGGGACCATTCGGGATGCGGCTCTTGCGGCTGACGAAGATCCCACCGCCAGGGCACCTGGTCACCGGTCTCGATGAACCAGCCGGCCATGGCGGCAGTGAGCTCACTGCGCACCTCCGCAAGCGATGGATCGTCGATGAGGTTGTGCACCTCATCCGGGTCATTCGTCAGATCGTACAGCTCATCCGTGTCGTACAGTCGGCGGACGTACTTCCACTCCTTCGACCGGATCATGACCGCCTTGCCGTGGACCTCGGGATCGTTGAACTGCAGCGCCGGCCGCGACCAGTAGATGTTGCTCTTCGGGCGGTCGGTCTCGTGGGTGTGGATCTCCGTCTTCAGGGCGCCACCCTCACTGAAGACATATTGCCTGTGGTCGGTCGTCTCGCCGCGCAGGACCGGCAGCAGAGACCGACCGAAGTGGGTGTGCCCAGGCTCGATCCCACACGCCTCGGCCAGCGTCGGCAGCAGGTCGATCAGCTCGATGAGCGCCTCCGACGGCGCGGGCAGCGGATCGCAACCAGGCACTCGCATCGCAAACGGGACGTTGACCAGCACATCCTCGAAGGTATTCTGCATCTTCTCGGTCAGATCGTAGTCGCCGACGAAGTCGCCGTGGTCCGAGGTGCACACCACGACGGTGTTATCCCCGCGCCCGCTCTCCTCGAGCGCGTCCATGACCCAGCCGAGGTTGCGGTCGGTCTTGGTGACCATGCCGTAGTAGACGGCCACGATCTCGCGCAGCTCATCCTCGGTGATCTGATCCATCCGCATGCGCTGGTGGACCATCTGCAGGATTTTCGGCTTGCCGGCGAAGTCCGCCGGGCCACGGATCGGGAAGGGCACTTCCGAGCGATCGTACATCGAGAAGTACGGCTCGTGAATCGCGTACGGGGGATGGGGGAACGTCTGGTTCACCAACATGAAGAAGGGCTCGGCCAGCGGGCGCTTGATGAACTCGGCGGCCTGCTCGGCGACGTAGTCATCGGCCGCTGAAGGGCCGAAGTTCTCGGGCACCTCGCCCCACAGGAAGGTGTGATAGAGCCGATCTTCGACCTGCCAGGGGCTCTCGTGGACGGTCTTCCGCCCGCCGGTGCCAAAGACGCGATCGTGGCAGGAGTCGGGGATGACCTCCTGAGCAATCATGTCATTCTTCCCGCCCCACCAGACGTGATAGCCCTGCTCCTTGAAGGTGCGGAGCATGTTGGGCTCGTGTCGGCGGAGCATGTGGTGCATCGTGCGGTGGCCGTTGACGTGGCAGTACCAGGCGCTGGCCATCGAGGCCCGACTGGGGGTGCTCACCGGATTCTGCACGAAGCACCACCTGAAGCCCGCCCCGGCCTCCGCCAGGGCATCGGTGCAGGGCGTCTGGATGATCGGGTTGCCCCAGTATCCCGTGTCCTTGGCGCGGGCCTGGTCGGTAACGAAGAGCACAACGTTGGGTCGCTGGTCACTGCTCATCTGTTTGGTCCTTTCCCGGCGTTCGGTCCGACTGCGTACAGGCGCTGATGACCGTCGATATGGTGCGCAAAGACCGCTGGTCGAGGGGGCCATGGCTCAGGTCCATGCCGCACATCGTCCAGCCGATCACACGCGTATGCGACTTGACGCGCTCGATCGCCGCGACGAGATCCTGGACTCTGAGGACTCCCTGCGGGCAGTCGGACTGCACTTCGGTCTCTGCGAGCACGTCGAGATCGATGCTGACGACAGCCTTGGCTGCCAAGTCACGGTAATCCGCCTCTCGCCACGTCCGGTAGGTTAGCATTACTGAGGACCGATCCCTCGCCACACGGTACGTTCTGACCGACGGGTTGTTGGCAAGGACGGGCGCGTAGGCCGGCCGATACTTCATACACGCTGCTGCCTCGACAGCCGTGAACAGGCGGATACGATCGAACATCCGTATCGCCATGCAGTCATCACAGACGGCCTCGCCGGTGGCAGGATCGACCTCGTGATCGATGGCCGGATTGCCTCCCAGTATGTACGCATCCGCAAACAGGTCACGCTCAAGCCCGTAGTAGACCCAGCTCCCGGAGGTCAGCTCAGTGCCTCCGAGTTGATTGTCGATGTCGTGGTGGCAGTCGAAGCAAACCAACGAAAGCGTCTCGGGCTTCCGGACCGCCCGGATCCTCTTCAGCGTCTTGATGTGGTCAATGTCGGCGTGGTGGGTGTTCGCTCCACGCCCGAGGATGACGATCTCGTCAGCAGCAGCGGCCCGTTCGGTCAGCTCCTCGATGGGCACGAGGGCCGCCGGCTGCGGTCTGTCACCCGATGCACGGTGGTAATCCACGATCTGCGCCGTTTCGGGATGGAATGCGAGAAGCCTCATCAGTGGATCTCTCGATGCGATCGGGTTGGCTCGCACTCGCTCTCGTCGTGGCATTTCAACGGCAGGAGACACCTCCCCTTGCGACTACAGGAAGGCCGGACCAGGAAGGGAAGTCCGCAGCAAGGGCGCACTTGCTGCGGAGAACATGACGGAGCTGGAGCTCCGGCGGCACAGACGGCACACGGGATCTCAGTGAGGACGCGTGCACTTTCAGGAGGCGACCATACCGATGTCAGCCGACACGAAGCCGAAGGACATGGTCCCACGCCGGCGGCTTGGGCGGACGGAGCTGATGGTGCCCGTCATACCCGTGGGGACGCAGGCGTTCTCGAATGTGTTCCTGAAGATCAGCGACGAGGAGGCCATGCGGCTGATTGCGCATGCGGTCCGTATCGGGCTCAATCACTTCGACTGCTCGATGTGCTACGGCGACAGCATGCGGCG
>CBFDAZ010000296.1:0-6687 GCA_965602825.1 uncultured bacterium | reverse complement strand
TTCAAAAGAGCGGGTTGTCCGCGACGTTCGTCGTGAATAGACCGGGCTAGTTGGGCGGGGTGCCGCTGGCGACGACGAGGCGGTGGTCCTCGAGCGCGGTGACGGTGAGGCGTCGATCGGGCGTGATCGAGAGCGTGATGATGTCGGGCCACGGGACGGGCCACTCGGTGCCGTTGCAGACGATAAACGCCGCGGAATCGTGATGGCTGGCGTATGCGTAGTGCTTGTCGTCGCTGGAGAACGTGAGCAGCGTGACGTGGACGCCATCGGGCCCCGCGGGCAGGCCGTCGATGATGTACATATCGCGCCAGGTGCCCAAGGGGCGAGCGCGATAGCAGCAGCACGTCGACCCTGGACTGAAGGCGATCGCCTCCACCCACTCGTACCGCTCGCCCACTTTGCCGTCGCAGCAGACCGACTCGGCTACCTGATGGCGCGCCTCTCCCTTGCCCTGAAGGTGGCGAACACGGAACGCCACGTGCTTGCCGTCGGGTGAGATGGCAATCCGGTCTTCGGCTGGCTTCGTCTCGGTGCTGGCCGCGACCTCGCGGCCACCGAGCGTGCACGTCCAGGCGCTGTCCTGCTCGCCGCGAGCCCACCACGCCGCGACGGGAGCCTCGGAGGCGACGACGAGCGAGCTGGGGTAGATGATGTGGCCGGCGCTGCCGGCGGCCGACCTGGAGTCGAGGTTGTGCTTGCTGAGGTGATAGGTTGCCAGCGTGCGAGAGCCGGCACGCACCTCCCAGCCGCGATTGGTATGGAAGATGGAGTGAAGCGTGCCATCGAGCGCGTACTCGAGATCGGTCTGAAAACTCAGGTTCGGGCCGACTCCGTACTTGAGCGTGATGGCGGGGTCGGTGGAGACCTCGGTGCCCTCGCCGTCCACTACCACGAGGAGCCGTTGACTCTCGGCATCGATGGCCAGGAAGGCCAGGTGCTGGGAGTCGGGGCTGAATCGGGGGATACCGGCGTCCCAGTATCGGCCGACCTCGGCGCCATCGAGCATGACGGAAGCGAACCTGGACTCCGGCCGACGGGGATTGCCGCCAAAGCTCACGGTGGCCCAGCTCTTGCCATCCGGGCTGAACATGAGCATGCCCGGTCGGTTCGAGGCGGTGGGGAACGCCTGGCCGTCTGCGACCAGAACTGCACGACCGCGGTTGGGAAGAGCCCAGTAGGCGAGCCGGTGGGTGCCCGACGCGAAGAAGGGCGGCCGACACAGCCGGTACGTTCCTGGCGATTGGTTGCGGTCGTCAAGCACGCGCTGGCGGTTGTCCGGCATGGTCTCGACGTACGCCCAGTGTGCACCATCGTCGCTAACGACGAAAGTCGCGGCGTTGGCGGACTCGGGGAGGTCGAGGGTGTCCGCGACCTCCAACCAGGCCGGTGCCGTGGCGCTCGGCGCCGCGTGCGCCATGGGCGAGCCGACGTCCGCTGGAGCATCAGCCCGCAGCGTGACGAAGCGCTCGCTCACCGGGTGCATGAGCCGAGCGACGCCGATCTTCGGATTCCACTCGACGGGGACTCCAAGGCGTCTGTCCAGGAAACCCAAGGGGACATATGTATGGCCATTAACTTCCGTCGGCGGCGCCCCGAGAACGAACGGCCGGTCGTCGATGGCCCCCTGGCAACTGCCGAGCTTCAGCCGGATCGTGTGGCCACGCAGAGCGAATGTAATCGACCGCGTGGCGGCGTCATAGCCCAGTTTCGCGCCGAGCCAGTCACCGACGTAGCGCAGGCGGATGAACGGCGTGCCCTCGGAGGTCACGAGGTCAAGTGGTCGGGGCTCGCCTTCGCCGTCGGCGAACGAGGCGGCCGAAACGAGGATGGCGACCGTGATGATCGCGACGAAGCTGCGTGTCCGCATGCAGGGTCCCACGGAGGCGGTCCTGGGTCCTGGGAGGCCTTCCTCGCGAGAAAGAAAGAGACCTTGGGTGCGGCGCCGTAGATCCCACGTATCGATCAATCTGGCGTGCGAGCTTCAGCCTGCGTGTGCGAACGCCTCCTGGCGTCTATCGGCTGTCGGCAGGTCGTGCAGTCTGCGCCCGACACTCCCGTGAGGCGGGCACCCGGCCGCGGCCCTGTCAGAACGCCGCTGGAACGAGATGCCGACTCACAACGCCAGAGCCCAAGTGCAGCACGCCAAGGACACTGGCCAAAGGGCCAGCCCACTGCACTTCGTCTCAAACACCCGCAACAGGTCTGTAACAGGCGTCCAGCGACACTGTATTCGTGATGCTGTTACGTTTGACGGTGAAGCAAAGCAGGTACAACCTCTGCCGAGCGACACTCTTTTTGGGCCGTCAAAGGAGGCTTGATCAGTTGAGATTCCGTGCCAGCGAATCGAGACGGATTCCCTTGGTCATTGCGCCCGTTGTACTCGTCTCGCTGTTAGCTGGTGGTGCGCCGTTGTGGTCCGCTGAGCTGTCCAACGGCGCGGTTGATCCCACCGAAGGCACTCCCGCAACGAAGTTCACGTACTCGGTAACGTACACTGACGCCGGAGCCGTTGCGCCTCTGGCCGGCTTTGTCATCATCGACGAAACCCTCAAGCTGCGGCTGAACGAGGCCCCCGAAACCTCTACCGGCTACGACGAGGGCGTTGTGTTCATGCGCAAGACTCGTCTTGGTCCGGGCGACCACGAGTTCCGGTTCGTCTTCCTCGTGCCCGGCAGCACCACGGCCGGCGCCGGCCCCGGAGGCCCGGGGGGTGCCGTCCCACCCGACGAGATCCGCTTCCCCGACACCGATCCGCCCACGACAATAGCCGGGCCGACCGTGACGGCCCCGCCGCTGATCATCAAGGGACGGATCCGCGAGGGCAGAGACCCTCTTGCGGGCGTGACCGTGACCGCTGAGAAGTTCGGTGTGGTCATCGACACCGCGATCACCGAGGCGGACGGGAGCTACCTTCTCGACGGCCCGGACGATGGCGGCCTGCCGCGAGGGCGCTACGTGGTGACGGTGGAGCTGACCGACTACCGCTTCATACCCCGGGCCCACAAGGTGCGGGTGCCTCCGTCCCGGCGGAATGTCAACTTCCTGGCTGTGGGGCCCCCGACGATCAAGGGCATCGTCCGCAACGTCGGCAACGATCCCATCGAGGGTGTGACCATCGAGGCCACCAGGCTGCCGCTGCCCACGGACGGCTCGCCACCCGAGACTGCCTCCACCACCACCGGTGCCGATGGCCGCTACCAACTGGTTGTTGAGCGCGGCCGCTACCTGGTGACCGCCGGCATGGACGGCTACCGCTTCGTGCCGCCGGTGCACAAGGTCAAGGTGCCGCCCTCCCAGCGGCGAGTCAACTTTCGCGGACTGCCGCTGCCGGTGGCGGAGTTGAGCAACGGGTCTGTGTCTCCCGATCCGGGAACGCCGGCCGACACCTTCACCTACTCGGTCACCTACATGCACCCCGGTGATGTAGCACCGGAGCGTGCGTGGGTCGTCATTGACGACGATTTGCCGGTGGACATGACGAAGGACGCTGCCGACGACGACTTCACGGATGGAGTCGTCTACACCTACGAGGCGACCGGCTTTGACTTCGGCGTTCACAAGTACCGCTTCGCGTTCGCCTACAAGGATGGCGCAAAGTGGATGTGGGTCTGGTGGCCCGGACCCAAGCGAGGCGACACTGAAGCGGGGCCGGAGGTCGTCAGTCCCGATTAGGTCTCACGGTAGCTCTCCTCCGGAAGCTGCCAGTTGAGCGAGGCGAGGGCCGGTGGCAGATGACGCTACCGGCCCTCGGTGGTTCATAGTGCCAAGCGAGGCACATCAGCCGATCCCCAGCAGCTCCTTCTTCTTCTCCCAGTAGTAGCAGAAGTTCGGGTATGAGATGTCAGGCGGCATGGAGTGATCGCAGGTCGGTACGTAGCCGCCCTGGTGGGCGAGAGGTATCTTGCCCTGCAGCTCCGCCTCGATGGCCTTGGTTCCCATAGCGATAGCGCGCTTGTCGATGCCCCCGGTCATCAGGAGGTCCTGCCCGTACTGCTTCCGCAGCTCGACCACGTCCATCCCCGCCGCCACCTCCATCGGATAAACGCAGTTCACGCCCCCCTCGAGCCACAGCGGGATCAGCTCCGAGACGTGACCATCCGAGTCCACCATGATGACATTCACGCCGTGGGACCGGATGAACTCGGTCACGCGCTGGTAGCAGGGGAGCATGAACTCCCGGAACATCGTCGGCGAGATCAGGGAGGCGGTGTGGTACGCCATGTCCTCCCACAATTGCACGAAGTCGATCCGGACCTCCTGCAGCGCGCGGCCCATGACGCCGATGATGAAGTCGGCCTTGAACTCCATCATGTCCCGGACGAAGCCCGGGTCCTCGTACATCGTTACCATGAGGCCTTCCGGGCCCATCCACTCCCGCAAGCCGCCGAAGAACGAGGCATTGCGCCGGCCGTGGATGTTGACCGGCGCCTCGGAGTCGTTGAGCTGGCCGACGCGCTCGTCCCAGTCCACGGGATAGCGCTCCGGCGATTCCGCACGCAGGCGTTCGCAGATCGCCTCGAAGTCAGCGCGGCCCTTGATCGGGTATTCCAGGAACTCGGGCATGGAGAGCTCGCGCTGGTGAAGTTCCCGGACGATCGTGCCGTTCTCCGCGCGGTAGGTGCGAGTCCGTTCATCCCGGGCGATCTCCTCCACCTCGAACGGCGGCACAAAGCCGAACTCAAGCCCGCAATCGAGCCACGGATCGCACTCGGCGAACTGCGGCGGGCCGGTCTCAGGCATGCCTTCTTTCAGCCAGCGCTGGCGCGTCTGCGTCCACGGCCCCCACTCCCGGAGTGGCGGCCGGTCCATCGGCTCAAAGTGCATGCAGGCGTGGAAGCGCTCTTTGGGGGTCATGGGCTGGTCCTTTCGATACGCATGCGGCGAGTGCGGCCGGCCCGTGGTGGAGAAGGAGGGTGCGACATCCGCGGCAAAGTGCACGCCCGTCTCGTCTCCGACTTCAGCAGGCGACGAGTTCACTGGGTTCCGCACGTACACCTCCAGGAGGCCATCCTCACCGTGTCTGATCCATCCTACCGCGTTGTGCCGGGCTACCTTCACTCACCGTTAGCTCACCGCTCTGCCAATGATTCGGGCCGCAACTACTGGAGTGCCTATGTCAGTGAGATCTGCGATCAGGCGGGACTGAAGGCGAGGGGCGTCGAGCCCACGGACCTCAGCCCCGGCGTGCTGGGCGGTCTCAGCACGCTGATCCTGCCACAGCCGACCGGGGAGTGGCTCTCGTCGGATCAGCGGGCGAGCGTGCAGGAGTGGGTCGAAGGTGGAGGCGTCCTGATCGGCTTCGGCGTGGAGCGCCTGGACGACCTGTTCGGCATTGAGGCTGGCCAGGAGCGCGCGGAGCAGCCGGACGAGTTCTCGCCCTCCTCTGCCCTCGTCTTCAGACCACACGACCTCACAACGGGCGCGATCTGGCCCCTACATCCCGAGGCACCGGCGCCCATCCTCGCCCCGGCTCGGCTGTGTCGGGCGACCGATGCGGAGACGCTGGCCGATCTCTGCGATCTGCAACGGCAGCCGACCGGCCACGCGGGCATCTCAGTTCGGCGCCTCGGCAAGGGCCTCTGCCTCTACTTCTGCTTCGATGTAGCGCAGCACATGTGGGTCGCGCACCAGGGGCGCCCGGTGGATGCCGACTACGACGGCGACGGCTACTTCCGCCTGTCGGACGGGATTCCCGCCCGCGACTTCGAGCCCGAGCTGCCGTACGCCGACCAGATCCTGTTCCTGCTTCGCGACGTGATCGCCCCGACCGGCCAGCCCTTCATCTCACCCATTCCGCCCGTGCCTGGCTCCGGCAAGCCGGCGGATTGCCTGCTCTTCTGGGGTGGTGACGACGAGGCGGCCGAAGGCACTCAGCTCTGGGCCAGCAACTGGATGCGCGAGGTCGGGCTCCCCTACCACCTGAACCTGATGCCGGACAAGAGCGGCCGCTTCACCGTCAGCAAGGCCGAGTTCGATGCCATGAAGGCGAACGACCACGAACCGTCGCTGCATTACGACTTCCAGACGGGCTTCGATCATCCCTACGCATACACGGAAGAGGAGGTCCTGCAGCAGGCGCAGTGGTACGAGGAGGCCTTCGGCGAGCGCGCGGCCTGCAGCGTCTTCCACTGGTGCCACTGGACGGGCTGGGCCGAGCCGGCCGAGTGGATGCTCAAGGCCGGTGGCTGCGCCGACAACTCGCGCATCCATCGCGGGTCGCCGCCGCTAAACCCGACGAACTTGCTCGGGTACTCCTTCGGCACGAGCTTCCCGTACCATCTCTTCCGCGACTGGCGGGTAGGCAACGAGCGACTGCCATTCCTGTCGGAGCCGATCACAGCCTACGAATGCGGCTACGACGGGCCCTCCGATTCCACCGACTTCACCCAGCTACACCGCGGGCTGGAGATGGCGGTGCAGTTCCATCTAACCACAGACATGTTCTTCCACCCGATCAACGTCTTCCGCTACGAGTCGTGCCGCGCGGCGATCCAGGAGACCCTCCGCTGGCTGGACGAGCACAACGTCGCAGCCCGCCATATGGGCAACGATGAGCTGGCGCGCTGGTGGTTCGCAAGGTCGGTGGCGACACTGACCGGAGCGACGGTATCGGCCGAAGCGACCTCGTTCACGGTGTCTTGCGACTGGCCGGATGGGTGCGTGGTGCAGGTACCGTCTCGCGGAGAG
>CBFDAZ010000295.1:0-6691 GCA_965602825.1 uncultured bacterium | reverse complement strand
AAGGCCGAGAAGAAGCGAGGCGCGAGGAAGGCTCGGCGATCCCCAAAGAAGAAGTAGGTGCCCCGCTCGACGTCGGAAGTGCATGACGGTACAGCGTTTCGAGCCCAAACTTGCGCAGCCTTGCCTTAACACGTCTCCTCCGCTATAATCCCAGCAGTATCCGGACCGAGCCAGCCAGCGAAGCCGGGCCTGTTGGGCCTCTTCGCCTGCGTTGGCCGGCATGGTCGCCTGAGGAGCGAGCCCAGTGCGAAGACCAATGATACTCGCCCTTGTCCTTCTCCCCCCCCTCCTGATTGGCTGCAAGAGAAGCTCCATTGAGCGGGGATCCCCCCAGGCCACTACCGAGGGCCCGACGCAGGACGAGCTCGTTCAGGCCCAGAAGGCCACCTCAGACAAGCTAGAGGAGATCCGGGGACAGATCGCGACGCTTCGCAACGCGGCAGCCGCGCAGCAGGCCGGACCGGACTTCGTGGAGGACCTTGCGGTGGCGACGCGCCTCGCGGGCCGACTCTCGGCCCAGGCATCCAAGCAGAAGGCCAACGAGGCGGAGGTAACGCTGCAGAGACTGGTCGGCGCTCTCGCCTCACTTCTGGCCTCAGCCCCGGCCAGCCGCATCCAGCAACACCTTGAGCGCGCAGAGGTCCGCCTGGCGGCCGGCGACCTGGCTGGCGCCACCGAGGAAGTACTGGCTGCGGCGGGCGAAGCATACAACCCAAGCGCCCCGGCCCTCGTCCCAGACGTATTGACGCAACTCGAGAAGGCTTCCGTATCACTGAAAGAGGGCAATGCCACCGAGGCCGGTGATGTGGTGGCCAAGGTGATGGACGAGATCTCGAAGGATGCGACGGCCGATGATCTGTCCGTCGCCCATCTCACCGCGCTCGAGGCAACCGCCTCCCTCGAGCGAAAGGCCTGGCCAATCCTCATGGCCCAGGCGGTGCAGGTATCCAATCTGCTGAAGTCCGTGGAGAAGCGCGCGACCCCGCAGCCGGAGGTTGAGCCAGTTGCCGGCGAAGCTGAAGCCCCCGAAGCGGCTGAGGCAGCCGAGCCCGAGGCCAGTGCCACTCCCGAGGAGTCGGCGCCGGCGGAGGCGGCGGGCGGCGCTCCCGAGCCCTCGCCCTCAACTTCCACCCGCTCGCCTGCGGCGTCCGCTTCCGAGTCCGAGGAAGCCACACCCAATCCATCTCCCTGAAGCGATGCCTTATGCCCGAAGAGCCGTTCGTCCACCTGCATCTCCACACTGAGTACAGCATCCTGGACGGTGCCTGTCGCATCGAGGCCGCGGCGAAGCGAGCCGTCGAGTTCGGGATGCCGGCTCTGGCGCTGACCGACCATGGCACCATGTATGGAGCCATCGACTTCTACAAGGCGTGCACCGAAGCGGGCATCAACCCGATCATCGGCTGTGAAGTCTACGTTGCCCCCCGCACCATTCACGATCGAGACGGCTCCATAGACCTCAAGCCCTCGCACCTGGTGCTCCTGGCGCAGAACGAGCAGGGGTACCATAACCTGGTGAAGATCGTCTCAGAAGCACACATGGAGGGCTTCTATCAGAAGCCGCGGGTGGACTTCGAGCTGCTGCACAGGCACCGCGGCGGTCTCATCGGCTCTTCGGCCTGTCTGCAGGGCGAGATCGCTCGGTTTCTGCTGGCCGGCCAGGCCGACGCAGCCCTGCAGAAGGCCGGCCAGTACGCGGAGTTGTTCGGTCCCGGCAACTTCTACCTGGAGCTGATGGACAACGGGCTCCCTGACCAGCAGACCGTCAACCGGGCCCTGCTCGAGTTGGCCGATCGCGCGGAACTGCCGCTCGTTGCCACCAATGACGTTCACTACCTGACGCAGGAGGATAGCTTCAGCCACGACGTCCTGCTCTGCATCCAGACGAACTCGACCCTCGAGAAGCAGGACCGGCTGCGGTTCGGCACGGACCAGTTCTACCTGCGATCGCCCGCGGAGATGCATCGCCTCTTCCGCGAGGTGCCACAGGCTCTGCGGTCAACCGTGGAGATCGCGGAGCGCTGTCACCTGCAGTTGGAGTTGGGACGGCTCCGGCTGCCTGCGTTTGACGTGCCCGAGGGACACACCCTCAGCAGCCATCTGCGGGCCATCTGCGAGCAGAACATCGAGCAGCGCTACGGAACTCGCCGACAGGACGTGATGGACCGACTCAACTACGAGCTCGACATCATTGAGCGGTGCAACTACTGCGGGTACTTCCTCATCGTCGCCGACTTCATTCGGGAGGCGAAGAGACGCAACATCCTGGTCGGCCCGGGCCGCGGCTCAGCTACCGGCAGCATTGTCTGCTACCTGACCGGCATCACGGAGGTCGAACCCCTCGAGCACGGGTTGATCTTCGAGAGGATGCTGAACCCCGAGCGCGCCAGCCCACCAGACATTGACCTCGACTTCCCCGCTGACCGCCGCGACGAGATCATCGACTACGTGCGCCAGCGCTATGGACCGGACCACGTAGCGCAGGTTGTCACCTTCAATACGCTGGGCGCGCGCGCTGCGATAAGGGACGCCGGCCGAGTGGTCGGGCTGGACCAGGATGCGATCGACCGCACCGCCAAGGCGATACCCTTTGGGCTGACGATAGCCGAGGCCCTGGAGGAGGCGCCGGCGTTCGCCGACCTCGTGGAGCGTGATGAGCAGGCCCGCCAACTGGTTGATATCGCCTCGCCCATCGAAGGCCTGACTCGGCACTGTGGCGTCCACGCGGCCGCGGTCGTGATCTCCACCGGGCCCCTGACCGACCTCGTCCCCATCCAGAAGGGCGGCGACGGGACGATGACCCAATACTCGATGGATCCCGTCGTGGACGTCGGCCTCGTCAAGATGGACTTCCTCGGTCTTGCCACCTTGAGCATTGTCGAGAAGACGATCGAGCAAGTCCGGAAGAACCACGGAGTGGAGATCGACCTCGACACCCTCGCGCTCGACGACCCCGAGGGGTACGCCCTGCTGTCCAGGGGCGACACGGCAGCCGTGTTCCAACTTGAGAGCGAGGGGATGCGTCGCCTGCTGCGCCAGTTCCGGCCCGAGTGCTTCGACCACCTGGTCCCCTTGCTTGCTCTGTACCGCCCGGGCCCGATGCAGGAAGCCGATGTGTTCTGCGCTCGGCGCCATCGCGAGGCGCCCATCCGGTACCTGCACCCGGACCTGGAACCAATCCTCTCGGAGACCTTCGGCGTAATACTCTACCAAGAGCAGGTGATGAAGACCGCAACCGACCTCGCCGGCTTCACCATGCCGCAAGCCGAGATCATCATGCGCGCGATGGCGAAGAAGGACAAGGACAAGATGCGGCAGATGAAGCCGCTCTTCATCGACGGCTGCGTCGAGCACAGCGTGGACCGGCATACGGCCGAAGAGATCTTCCGGCGCATGGAGACGTTCTCCCGCTACGGCTTCAACAAGTCGCACAGCACGGGCTACGGGATCGTCGCGTACTGGACAGCGTATCTCAAGGCTCACTACCCGGCGGAGTTCCTGGCGGCTCAGCTCTCGACAATCATGGACGACAGCTCCGAGGTGGCCAAGTACGTTACCGAGTGCCGCCGAGCGGGGATTGAGGTGCTGCCCCCCAACGTCAATCGGAGTGATGTCCAGTTCACCGTTGACGATGGAGCGGTCGTCTGGGGCCTGACGGCCATCAAGAACATCGGGTCGAAGACAGCCGAGGCGATCGTGGAGGAGCGCCACAGGGACGGCCCGTTCAGAGGCGTCTGGGACTTCTGTCGGCGCGTCCCGACGGGCGCGAGCAGCAAGACCGCGACCGAGTTGCTGGTCAAAGCGGGCGCCTTCGACAGCCTGGGCGAGCGCGCAGCCCTTCTGGCGGCTGTGCCGAATGGGTACGCCGCCGGCCAGAAGTACCAACATGAGCAGGCGATCGGTCAGGGCTCGCTCTTCGGCCCGGGCCCCGAGGGAACCGACACCGAAGGTAGTGTCCGCGAAACACTCCCCGAGGTGCCGCCGCTCCCCGCCGAGTCTCTGCAGGCCATGGAGAAAGAACTCCTGGGCCTGTACGTAACGAACCACCCGCTCATCAAGCGCGCCGATGAAGTGGAGCGTTGCACCACAGCCCGGATCGAGGAGCTCGAGGAATTTCCGGACGGCCAGGAGCTGGTTGTCTGCGGCATGGTCGGCGAGCTGCGGCCGCACATCACACAGGCCGGCGAGGAAATGGTGTTCATGCAGCTCATGGGCATCGCCGCCGAAGTCGGTGTGACTGTGTTCCCTCGCACTTTCAAGGCCTGCCGCGAGACGCTCGTCCCCGATGCCTTGGTCGTGGTCGTGGGCAAGCTGGAGCGCGATGAACGCACGACGGCGAGCGGCGAGCAGGCGGCCGAACTGAAGCTGCTGGCCAACAGCATCAAGCTCCTCGACGCCGCGCGTCCGACTTCGCGGAAGCGACGTGAAGCGGCGGAACTCGGCCGCGCCGAGATGGCTCGCGAGAGAGCCAGCCGGCGCTGCATCAGGATCGATCTGGTTGACGTCGATTCCGACTGCGACAAGCTCCGGAGTTCGCTGCTCCAACTCCGCGAGATCCTGGCGCAGCATCCCGGTGGAACGCCTGTCGTCCTGAACGTCTGCGAATCCGACGGGCCCTGCAGGGTGCTGCTTCCCGGGGCCTTCACCGTCGAGTACTCACCGCAGTTCGCGCAGGCCGTCACCACCCTTCTGGGCAGTGGCACCATCCGCGCCGACATGCTGTAGGCCAGCGATGGCAGCACCCGACCGCCCGCAGCCCGAGCGGCAATGGAGGCCAGGCATGGCCAGACAGGCACAGGTCAGACGGGTCACGAAGGAGACCGACGTCGCCATCCAGCTCGATCTGGACGGCACGGGCCAGTGCACCCTTCGGACGGGCGTGGGCTTCTTCGACCACATGCTGAGTCACATAGCCAAACACGGGCTCTTCGACCTGCAGGTAACGGCCTCCGGCGACCTCGAGGTGGACCACCATCACCTCGTCGAGGATGTCGGGATCGTCCTCGGACAGGCCTTCGACGAAGCGCTGGGTGACAAAGCCGGGATCGTCCGCTTCGGATCGGGCCTCTGCCCGCTGGACGAGGCGCTAGTGATTGTCGTGCTGGACCTGTCGGGCCGAGCCCACTTCTCGTCGAACCTGTCTCTTCCGACAACACGGGTCGGGGACTTCGACACCGAACTTGCTGTTGAGTTCTTTCGGGCGTTCGCACAGAACGCCCGGATCTCCCTCCACATGATGCAACAAGCTGGCCGGAACGCTCATCACATACTTGAATCGGCGTTCAAGTCTCTCGGCCGGGCGTTGGATCAGGCGACCCGGATCGACGAGCGGCGGGTTGGGATCCCCTCGACCAAGGGCACACTATAATGATCGCGTTGGTCGACTATGACCTGGGCAATCTGGGGAGTGTCGAAAAAGCCCTCCGTCACGTCGGCTGTGAGATGACCGTCACGCAGGACCCGGCGATGATTCGCGCGGCTGATGCCGTCGTTGTTCCCGGCGTCGGCGCTTTCGGCGACTGCATGAGCAACCTGACGCGCCTGGGGCTGGCCGAGGCCGTCGTGGACAGCGTCAATGCGGGCAAGCCGTATCTGGGGATCTGCCTCGGCCTGCAAGTGCTGTTCGAGCGCAGCGAGGAATCGCCCGGGGTCGCCGGCCTGGGCCTCCTGTCCGGCACAGTCAAGCTATTCCGACACGACCTGAAGGTCCCGCAGATCGGCTGGAACCAGATCCGGCTCAGCGGGGCACGCCCGCCCCACCTGGCAGGCATTCCGGACGGGGCCAACGTGTACTTCGTGCATTCGTACCACGTCGTGCCGGATGACGACAGCGTGGTCTCGACGGTTACCGACTACGGCTATGACTTCGCTTCCTCCGTGTGGCGCGACAACGTGTTCGCCTGTCAGTTTCACCCTGAGAAGTCGCAGCAAGTTGGGCTGAAGATACTGCGGAACTTCCGGGACGAGGTCGCGCGGCGGAGCAACTGACCATACCGAGAACCAGTGACCCGGAGGTCACCTTGCTGGTCATCCCGGCGATTGATGTCTCTGAGGGCCGGTGCGTGCGGCTCGCCCGCGGGGATATGCGGCAGAAGACCGTCTACTCCGACGACCCCGCCGAGATGGCGCGCCGGTGGGCGGATCAGGGGGCCAAACTCATCCACGTGGTGGACCTCGACGGCGCGGTCTCGGGCAAGAGAGCCAACGCCGACTCGCTCGCGTCTATCTGTGGCGCAACCGACGTGCCGGTGGAGATCGGCGGAGGCATCAGGACTGTCGAGGACGTCGTCAGCGTGCTGGACCTGGGGGCCAGGTACGCCATCATGGGGACGGCGGCGCTTCGTCGGCCGGCGGTCCTGGCCGAGGCGCTGCAGTCTTACCGGGAACAGATCATCGTCGGGATCGATGGACGTGACGGCAAGGTCGCTGTTGAGGGCTGGACCGAGGCCACGCAGGTGCCGGCCGTTGCTCTGGCGCGCGCGATGGAGATCCTGGGGGTCCAGAGGCTGATTGCCACCGACATCAATACCGACGGTGTGCTCACGGGACCGAACCTCCCGGCGATGCGAGCCATGGCCGAGGCCGTGAGCATCGAGGTCATCGCCTCGGGCGGCGTCTCGTCTCTGGATGACATCCGGTCCCTGACCAGGCTGCAGGCGGAGGGCGTGGTTGGGTGCATCGTCGGCCGAGC
>CBFDAZ010000294.1:0-6693 GCA_965602825.1 uncultured bacterium | reverse complement strand
GCTCTCCCGCTGCTGCCGAGGAGCGCAATGATCCCGGGAGCGCCACCGCTCCGGCTCCCGCGCTGATGCTCTTCAGGAAATCCCGTCGTTCCATAGCTGCCTCCCGTACCGTGCCGTAGTAGGTCGGAGCGCCCGCTCCGACGCCCACTCACCTGGTGGTCGGTTCTTGTGCCGATGGAGCTGTGGATCGGTCACCGTCCCTCCAGCCTCAGCAACCTCGCTGCGTTCGCCCCGAGCACGGCTCTCTGCGTATCCTCGTCAAGGTCCGTCTTCCGTATGGCCTCTGGCTCCACCCCTTCGTAGGCGTAAAGAACTCGGTCCGCCCCGGCGACGCGCACCGCGTGCTCGACCATGGCCTCCGGCGTTGTCGGCGGGAACATGCGCGGGGCGTACCAGGTGAGATACGCTGTGTCGAGGTGGACGTTCGCGTGCTTGGCAGCGATCACGCACGCCTCGTAGATGTAGTTGCCGCCCAGGTGACTGATTACCAGCTTCAGCTCGGGGAAGTCGGCGGCGACTTGGTCCACACCCTCCGCGGAGTTCGCGTACCGAGCGAGATGTGGACGACCAAACTCCTCGCGGAAGCCGACGGTGCCGCAGTGCCACAGGACGATCAGTCCCATCGCCTGGCAGACGTCGTACATCGGGCAGAGCCGTTCGTCGGTCGGGAAGCCGTGCTGCAAGAGCGGCTGGAACTTGACGCCCCGGCAGCCGTACTCGGCGGCGTAGCGCTCGACGGTATCGGCAGCCGTGTCCCATTTCTCCGCATATCCCGGCCAGACAAAGGGCACGAACCGGTCCGGATGCTCCTTCGCCTGCTCGATCGCCGTGCGCTGGGCCGCATCGCCGACAGGCAGGAGGACCGAGACATCGATGCCGTACCGGGCCTGATGCTCCTCGGCGGCTGGCCCTGGGTGTTCGTGCATGTTGATGACCATCGATCCCCACCTCGATAGGAGATAACGCGACGCATGCCGTCGTATTCGGTCCACCCGTTCGCGACCGGCCGCTTGGCTCCTCCCGGTCGTGTTGCAGCCGTCTCCGCAGAAGGGAAAGCAGAGCCGAGGGCCAAGTGACACGGGAACGTGTCGCTCCTCGGAGGTGCTGTGATGATCCGGTGGCCCGCCTGGATCGGGATCGTGCTCGTCGCTTCGCCGGCAATCTGTTGGACTCAGGACAGCGTGCTACTGACTGAGAACGGCCTGCAGAATGAGGAGTTCAGCGAGTACCAGGACACACAGCGCCTCGAGACGGGCGGGTCCTACGGGGCCAATCCGGTCTTCAGCGGCGGGGAGGAGGGGGCCCTCTTCAGCTTCGCCGAGGGCATCCTCACGAATGGTGACAGCAGCTTCAACCACAGGCGTGAGCCGATGCCCTATGGGTACTGGCAAGGTATCCCCCGGGCAGAGCTCGTCCTCCACCTCGGGAAGGGACACCACATCGACCGCCTGCGGATCTGCCTCCTCAGCCGCGAGGACGGCCCGCATGGCACGCAGCGGGTCGAGGTGTACGTCAAGGGCGATCCCCTCGAGTTCCCCGATGTGCTCAAGGTCGGCGTGATCGAGGCCGTGCAGGACGGCTGGAATGAGCTGCCGGTCAACCGGGATAGCGATGGGCTGCGGCTGGTCCTGACCGGCGCCGAGGGCAAGTCGTACATCACCCTCTCCGAGGTCGAGATCTGGGGCACGCCGGTCCGGGATGCGCCCCTCACGGATTCCGTCAGCGCTGTGGAGCCGAAGCGAACCGAGGACGGGATCACCTGGTGGGCCTTCGACTTCGGACCGGCGGACTCGCCCTCTTTCGCCCAGTTCCACGTGACCGACTCCCGGGCCGTCTACTCGCCGCAACGGGGCTTCGGCTGGATGCCCTACCAGGATGGTCAGCCGGCTACCGAGAGCAACTTCGGCCCGGCCAGCGCGGCCGTCCCCGGCCTCGGCGAGCGCGACCGGGGTGGGGCGGCGGTTGATCCCCTCTATCGCGACCTGCTGATGACCAGCGAGTACTACCACACCCAGGTCCGACAGACCTTCGCCGTCGATGTCCCCAATGGCCAGTACCTCGTCATGACGATGCACGGGGATGTGGAGTACGGCCGTGTGGGGAAGCAGGACTACTGGATCGAGGCGGAGGGCGAGGTCGGAGTGGAGGACATCCAGCTCTCCTCGAGTCGGACAACGGACGCCGTCTTCGACGTAACGGTGAGCGACGGCCGCCTGGACCTGACTCTCGATGCCAGACATGCCGACCCGGCGAAGCGAGGCTGCGCCATCAACGGTCTCGCGGTCTTCCCGGCCGACACCGCCGAACAGCGCGCCTTCGGCGAGCGCAAGGTGACGATGATCCGCTCCGCCGTCCAGCGCATCACCACGGAAGCCTTCGAGCGGGAGTTCACCGAGGTCCCATACGAAGAGACGGCCGAGATGGTCGAGCCGACTGAGGCCGACCGCGCACGGGGCTTCATCGCCTGGGCGCCGAACTGGATGGACCGGCTCTACCCCAACAGCGTGCCCGAGGCGGCCGACCTCGAGCGCGCGTGCCGCGCCTTCGCTACGCCGGGCGAGTACGAACCGGTCACGGTCGCCATCCGGGCGCTGGAGCCCCTGAAGAACGTGCGGGTCGAAGTGGGCGATCTGGCGGCGGATGCGGGGACCATTCCGGCACGAGCCATCGAGGTACGCGAGGTCCGCTGCTGGCCGCAGCGCATCGGCTCCTCCTGGAGCAAGGAGTACCGGGCTATGCCGGAGCTGCTGGAGCTGTTCCAGTCTGTGGGAATCGCGGCCGACACGACCCAGGAGTTCTGGCTGACGATCCATGTCCCCGATGACGCCGCCGGCACCTACGCGGGCCCGGTCCGGCTAACCGCCGATGGCGGCCGGCAGTGGGAGGCGACCCTCACGTTGGAGGTCCTCCCCTTCCGTCTCGCAAAGGCCGAGCGCCCGGTGGGCATGTACTGGCGCGACGAGCAGGGGGGGCCCGAACGCCTCGACCAGCAAATCCGGGACATGCTCGCCCATGGGATCACCGCGGTCACGCTCAGCCGTAAGCCGACCATCGAGAACGTCGACGGCAAGCTCGTGATGGACGCTTCCGAACTGCTGGTCTTCCTACAGCACCTCAAGCAGATGGGCATCGACGGGCCGATACCGTACTACCCGGGCCTGGAGGGGTTGGTCAAGCGGGCCTTCCCGGACGGCGGATTCGATGCCCTGTACGTGGAGGCGATCCGGCAACTGGAAGAGGTATCATCTCGCGACGATACACCCAAGCTGCTTCATTACCCGGTGGATGAGATCGGCAACTCCGACGAGCGTGGCGAGAAGGCGGCCCACCTCTGCTCGCTGATCGCGCAGGTTCCCGGCGCCACCAGCTACATCACGGTGAACAACTACGAGGCGGGGGAGAAGTGGGGCGACGGCTTCGACATCTGGTGCGGCAACATCGAGTATGCCGCGGAGCAGGAGCGCCGATTGCTGGAGCGAGGGAAGCGGTACATGCGCTACGGACCGGCGTATCTCAATAGCTGCCGCAAGGCCAGGAACTCATCGGGCTTCGGGTTCTACCGGCGCCCGGCCGAGGCCCAGTACTACTGGCACTATCAGGCCTTCAACCGCGATCCGTTCAACGACTTCGACGGCACCGCCCGCGACTGGTGCGCGGCCTATCCCGGGCCCGACGGACCGATCCCGACGCTCGACTGGGAGGCGATCCGGGAGGGCATCGACGACCTGCGCTACATCGCGACACTGAAGCAGCTCGCCTCCCAAGCCGAGCAGGGCAACGACGCCCAGAAACAGGCCGGCGCGCGCGCCCGAAGCGAGCTGGCGCAGATGGTCGCTCTCGACGACACCGTCAACCAGTACGACTTCGCCGCCGACCTCACCGATGACGAGTTCAACAACCTCCGCCGCCGGCTGGCGGATAGGATCGTCGAGTTGATGGGGGTTCTGTAGACCAGCCGTCGGATACGCAGGCTTTCGCGCCTGACATGGCGAAGTGTAATCTCGACAGGCTGGCTCCCACGCCAGCAACAGAATCGCCCAGTCTGGTGCCGATGCGGCCGCTGAACTGGCAAGGAGGGGTGACCGGTGCGGCAGCTTCGCCTCTGGTTGGTTGTGCTTCTCTCCACCGTCGTTAGCAGTGCCATGCTTGTTCTCATCGCAGCCCAGCCCGATCTCCCGAAGGCGCGAGTCCACGGACAGGTTACAGACTCGCTCACTGGCGAGCCAGTGAGCAGCGCGAGTATCTGGTTGCACCCAACTGAGCGGGAAGCGGGCGAGAGTGCCCACGGGAGGACTGCTGAGGACGGGCGGTTCTCGATCGAGACGACGCTTGCCGGGCCGTGCCGGATGAGCGTCAGGGCCCGGCAGTACGTCTACCTCTCCAGGACCATCGACATCGAGGGAGGGTCCGACGTCCCCCTCGACATCGCCCTCGATCCGTCGCCCGTCCTCACGGCGCTGATTCTGCGTCCCGATGGTCGCCCGCTGGCGAATGCCACCCTGAAGTTCGGCATGCGCTACATGCACGGCTCGACCGGCAGGGGCATGAGGTATGGCGGCGCGAAGACAGACGTGCGGGGCTACCTGACCTACACCCCCGACCAGCTGGCGCGCGCCAATCTGATCTGCATGGCGAAGAAGGTCGGCTACGGGGTGTCCCCGCAGGTGGATCTTGAGGTGGGGAAGGCCATCGAGGCCACTATCCAACTCCAACCCATCAGTAGTGTGCACGGCACCATCGTGGACGCCGAGACGGGCGACCCCATTCGCGGGGCGACGGTCGGCTACAGCAAGATGGAGGAAGGCTTCGACTGGGGCCCCGACGACCCGGTCGTGTCGAACCGGGCCGGCCGGTTCCTGGTCCCCGACCTCATCCCGGGGAACTACGAGATCCACACCCGACCCAAGGGCTATGCGCGTACCCAGCTTCCCGTCTTCGTGCCCCCCGGCGCGCAGAAGGAGATCACGCTCCGTGCGGAGCCGGCGCCCCACAAGGCCGTGACGGCAACGGTGAAGGCGCTTGTGGTGGCGCCGGATGGCCAGACCCGGATACCAGGGGCGACCGTCAGGCGCAGCAAGATCACGGACGAGAACGGGCTGTGTGAGTGGACCGCCCACGGGACTGACAAGGACGAGTTCTGGGTCTGGGCGGAGGGATATGTGCCGGTTTGGGTGTCTCTGACGGTGCCCGAAAAGGGCGGACTGCTGCAGAAGAGGGTGGTGCTCGCCGACCGGGGCGGCCGCATCACCGGCATTGCTCGGGACGGCGCAACACAGCAGCCGATGCCTGGCGCGCGCGTGGGCGCGCTCGCCATGTGGCCTCCCGGCGCCGACTGCGAAGACCGGGCCCAGGCCAGACATGCCCGGGTCGGGCACCTTTGGCACGACGAGGAGCCAATGGGCCCGTTTGACGCCGTGGCCGATCAGGAGGGTCGGTACGAGCTGACCCAACTGCCCGAGGGCCGCTACACGCTGGCGGCGCTGGGCCGTGGCTTTGCTCGGCCCGAATACCATCGCAACGATGTCGATGTCCACCTGGGAGAGACGACGTCCGGAATCGACCTCCTGGCCGACCCCAGTGCCGCTGAGATCAAGCTGCACTGCCGCGTGCTTCAGGCCGACGGGACTCCACTCGGCGGCGCACGTGTGACCCTCCTGGTCAAGGGCAAAAGCTACCGGGGCCACCAAGGAACGACTGCGGACGCGGATGGGCGAGTCGAATCGTTCGCCCAGGGCCCGGGCCCCCACCGCGTGCAGTTGGAGGTGGCCGGCTATCTCCCGGCTGTCCGCCGAGTCGAGCTTCCTCCCGGGACCTACGAGGCGGACCTTGAGTTCGGGCTTGAGCCGGTCCCGCCTGAGGGTCCGCCGACCGGCGAGATCGTCGGGCGCGTGCTGCTTCCCGACGGGAGTAGCCCCGCCGAACGGATCATGGTGACGGCCACACCCGCGACGCCCGAGTACACGGCCGAGGGACCCATCACCCGGGAACGCGTTGTGGAGACGGGCGCAGACGGGTCGTTCGTGCTCGATGAGTTGTGGCCCGCACGCTACACCGTGCAGGCGAATCCCTTCCGCGACTCATTGGGTGATACGCGCGCGCGCCGACCCCACCTGAAGGACTTGGTGCCGGTTTCTTCGGAGCCTGTCGAGGTCGTCGGCCACAGGCGCAAGGGCGGCCTGCGCCTTGTGCTTCACAAGGGCGGCTACGTAGCCGGCCGGGTCCTGGATGGGCAAACGAGGAAGCCCATCCAGGGCGCATGGGTGCACCCGGCCCAGCCGCTCGATTGGCTGGGTCGGTCCGGGCTATTCCACCACACGACCGCGGTCGATGGCCGCTTCCGGATTGGGCCGCTCCCGCCAGGGGACCGAGAGCTGACAGCTCGCGCGTGGGTCCCGACGAAGTTCATGACGGGCGAGGTCACCGTCATCGTCGTCTCCGGCAAGGAGCAGATCGCCGACATCCTCATCAGCCCGCCGGAGTGACGGGGCCGGGGCGAGCCTCGGGCGGCCGGTCCGGTCCGCAACAAACCCCTTGACATCCCCCTCCCGCTCGGGATATATTAGTTTAGAAGGACATTAACAAGGGTACTGTGATGGACAAGATGATCTTCGAGATGCAGGCCAACATCTGCAAGGTCTTCTCGCACCCGAAGCGGCTCGAGATCCTCTGCGAGCTGAAGTCGGGCGAGAAGTC
>CBFDAZ010000293.1:0-6704 GCA_965602825.1 uncultured bacterium | reverse complement strand
CGGGCTTTGGGGTCACGCACAGGATGTCGCCCGCGGCCTTCGGCGGGGGCACCCCGCGCTTGGTCTGGTAGCCGCAGCCGAGACCGACGCAGAACCGGCCATCAGCCTCTTCCAGGGAGACGGCGTAAGCCTCGTTGGAGAACGACGCTACGGACCACCATTCCTGAGTATCCTTGCTGGCGATGACGAGGTTCTCATACCCTTCCTGCGTCTTACGCGCGCACACGGCGTACAGCGTGTCACCCCGGACGAGGGCGCCCATCACGCATTCGTTGTTGAGCGCTTCAACCACGACGGGGTCCCTGTCGAGGCTTTCGAGGTATCGTGGGGGATATGGCCCATGCTCGGGCCCGCCGCAGCTTGTGCGGCGTAAGGAGTAGGAGGCCCTCCTCAAACCGCACCGCACCCTCGTAGAGGACGTACGGGACGACGGTTTTCCCTTGTGAGTTCCCGCAGGCCGCTAGCCATAGGGGAAGGTGCGACGGAAGGCGGCGGAGAATCTTACTTGGTTAGCTCGCGTACCCAATCGCCGTGAGAGGAGTGCTGCAATGCAGATGCGCCGCGGTTTCACGCTTATCGAGCTGCTTGTGGTCATCGCCATCATCGCGATCTTGGCCGCCATTCTCTTCCCGGTCTTCGCGAGGGCACGGGCGAAGGCGAGGCAGGCGAGCTGCCTGTCCAACGTCAAACAGATGGGGCTCGCCCTCCTGCAGTATAACCAGGACTACGACGAGAGATGGTTGACGTCCTACGTGGTTCCCGGCATGCCTCAGGGCAGCCAGGGCACGAATGTGTGCTGGTGGCGCTTCCCGCTCTACCCGTACACCAAGAACTGGGGGGTCTACGTCTGCCCCGACGGGCTGCGCGACGCTGCCAACGCGGCCGACTCCAGAAACCAGTTCCACTTCAATTACGGGTACAATTCATCGCTTCACGCCCGGCGTGACGGCGACATTCGGTACCCAGCGGAGTTGATGGCCTTCGGGGATGCCTCCCACTGGTATGGAAACGGCTGCGGCGGCCGCTCCTTCGCGTGGTCAAGCATCAACAAACGCCCCAGCGGCAACCCGTGCAACGCGAACCAACAGGTGAACTGGATCGAGCAATGCACGCGCCACAATGGGGGGTCTAACCTGGGCTTCGCGGATGGTCACGCTAAGTGGATGGCCGGGTCGGCGATCCATGCGGCTGTACCAGAAGCCGTGACGCCCTAACCCCGCGACCAAGCCAGACAAGCTCCCCAGCCGCCGGGCGGGTCGCACCAAGTCGCGCCCCCGGCGGCTGTAGTTGTTCTTGCCCGCGCACAGCAGGTCTCCCGGCGCCTTGCCTGCAAATCGGGGGACGCGGCGGCCCTTCGAAGACTAGCAGGTGCAGCCCAAGGGCGGTGTAACCTTCTCAGCGGACGGTCCACTATCAAAAGGTACGCCGCACACACCAACCACATGAGTGCAGGGCACACCCAGAGGAGGCACAAGGAATGTCGAGACGCCACGTAGCCGTGATCGCGCCGGTCGTCCTGGTGGCTCTGTTGGCGGGTCTGATCGCGTATGCCGTCGCACAGCAACCCGGGGCCGGGTTCCAGGGCGGCGGAGCCCAGCGGCCCCAGGGCATGAGGGGCATGATGATGGGCATGCGAGGCATGGGGACGCCCGCCATCGCCGTGGCAGACGGCGCCGTGTTCGTGGTTTCGGGCAACCTGCTCCTGAAGTATGACGCAGAGACGTTGGAACTGCTGGCGCAAGCCGATCTTCCGCGGCCGCAGTGGCCGCAAGCGCAGCCTGCGCAGCCCGGCCAGTAGCCGCGCATCCCCGGCGAGCCCGGCGGAGCCGGGTCACCGACGCAGTGGCCCGGCTTGGTTGTGCGTCCAGACAACTGGTTTCCCACGGAAGTGGGCAGCCAGGCCAGCGGAATGGAGATGAGACAGTGGGTATGCGAACGCTGAACGCCATAGGACTCATCGCTCTACTTGCAGTTGGGCTGGCATTCGTCGGCTGCAGCCGAGAGGCGGCTGACGACGCCGACCTCGCAGCACCCGACCTCTCGACCGAGGTCGGCTCCCCGTCAGAGGCCTCGGCGGGCGAGGCAGAGCCGGCCGAAGGCGTTGGGGAGGCGGAAGCGGACTCCGCGGATTCTCCGGCAGAGAGCAAGCCGGCGGAGGCGTCCAGTGACTCCGCAGGCACCAAGCCCGAGCCAGCCGGTAAGCCGGCTGCAGAGGCTCCGGCGGAGAGCCAGCCGGCGGACGCGCCAGCCGGGTCACAGCCCGAGGCGGGCGAGCAATCGGCAGGCGGGCCCCCAAGTGGCCCCGGCGGGCCGCGGGAAGGCCGACGCGGACGCCTCTTCGAGCGTGCCGACGCCGATGGCGACGGGAAGTTGACCAAGGACGAGATGCCGGAGCGGATGCGCGAGCACCTACTGGAGGCGGACGCTGACGGCGATGGTGCGGTGACGAGGGAGGAGCTGGACGCGGCCCGTGAGCGCGGCGACTGGGGCCCCCGAGGGGGACGAGGCCGCGGCGGGCCGGGTGCGGGTTCCGAGACCGAGGCCCAGTAGCCTGTTGCGGGCGGAGGAGTGCGCCGCACCAGCGAAGCAGCACAATCGTCCGTGCCGCGCGACAGCCGCCGTCGGCTCGCGTCTCGCGCCCTCAGCGGATGAGCGCGGGCATGGGTAGCTCGAAGACGGACTCCTCCGAGACCTCCTCATCGACGATGGGGTGCTCTCCCCCGATCTCGAATTCGACGGTCTGAATAAGGCCCTCCGGGCGCAGCGGGCCCTGCCGGTGCCCTCGAAGTGTCTCCAGGAACCGGGCAGTGCCGTCAGGCGTCCACTGAGTGAGGAAGTGCCAGCCAGGCGTGCGCTCAGGCCATGCGAGGGAGGGTGCGAGATGCGGATTGTGACATGGCTGGTGTTGTGCAGCCCGCTTTGTGTTGCACCGTTGAGGGGGGATGTGCCCTGGGGGCTGGGGCTGTTGCAGCCGCGGCAAGACCTGGGGCCGATGGCGCTCGTACCGCAAGTGGGGCATGCGACCCGTCTCACGGCGGCGGTGTTCGGCCCGGATGGACGGTTGCTGGTCACCAGTGACCGCATGGGCACGGTCATCCTGTGGGACGCCGAGAACGGGGCGCAGATCCGGACGTTCCTCGGGCACAAGTTCGGTGTAGCAGGGCTGGCGCTCAGCCCAGACGGGGCGGTACTTGCGTCGAGCGGGAACTATGGCGGGCTGGTGCTGTGGGACGTGCTCAGCGGGGACGCCCTGGAGAGGATCGAGATGAAGTTCGACGCCATATACGGGATGGCCTTCACCCCGGATGGGAGCGAACTCGTCGTCACCGGGGGTGGCGGGGAGATCCGAATCCTCGACCCACTTACCGGAGGAGAGGTCCTGAGGCTGAAGGGCCACAGCCGGTGGCCCTCGACGCTGGCCGTCAGCCGGGATGGGCAGATGCTGGTGTCGGCGGAAAGGGACTCGCTGATCGTGTGGGATCTGGCGGCCAAGCTTCCTCGCCGGACATACCCGCTCGCGGGCCTCGAGGGGTTGCAGGTGGCAGCGGACACTGAGGGGCACGCCTGGGCCGCAGGGCATCGATCGGTGATGACGGCGTGGGACCTGGCCGAAGGCACACTGGTGCGTACGGTCCAGACGGGCAGGGCGTCGAAGATGGCGGTCAGCCCCGATGGGGGGAGAATCGCGACGGGCGACAGGCGCGGAGCGCTGGCCGTGTGGGACGTCGAGACGGGCGAGCGGACCGGGCTGGCCACGTACCATTCCGAGTGGATCACCGCACTGGCCTTCAGCGTCGACGGGCGACGACTGGTGTCGTGCGGCGACGACAAACGGGCGGCGCTCTGGGATGCGGAGACGGGCGCCCGGCTCGCCGAGCTGGAAGGCCTGGCAGACGAGGGCCTGGCTGCGGCGTGGGACGGCGAGGGCAAGCTCGTCGCAACAGCATCCGACAGCCGCGCGGAAGCGAAGATCGCGCTCTGGGATACCGCGACCGGGGAACTCCTCCGGTCCTTCGAACCGCAAGAGGTGACGTGCCTGGCCTTGAGCCCCGACGGCCGGTGGCTTGGGGCGGGGCGAGACAAGACGGCCGTGGTCTACGACATCGGTACAGGGCAGCCGGTGCATGTGCTGCAGGGGTACGAGAAGGAGGTCAGACAGGTCGTCTTTGGCCCGGACAGCCGGGCGCTCGCGGTCGTGACATCCGAGCCAGTCCTCCGAGTGTGGGATGCGACGAATGGGGAAGTGATCCGATCGTGGGAGCAGCTCGACTTGCCGGTATCCACAGTGGCGTTCACGCCTGACGGCCAGGGCCTGGTGACGTACGACTGGACGCGGAAGACGAGCGTGCTGGACCTGGCGACGGGCGACCGCCAGGAGGGGAAGGAGATCTCCGGCACGTTGCCGATCGCGCTGAGCTCTGACGGCAGCACACTCGTGTGCGGGGCACAGCAGGCCGTCGTCTTCTCGGACCAGACGGGGGAGGGCGTTGTGCGGGAACTCGAGGGTCTAATGCCGACCATCGAATGCATGGCAGTGACGGGGAAGGCACGCAAGGTCGTGGCCGGGACGGGCGACGGGAGTGTCATCGTGTGGGATGCCCAGACCGGCCAGCGGGTGCGCACCGACCAGGCAAGCGAGAGCCACGTGGCGGCGCTGGCGTTCAGCCCCGATGGGCGGCGCCTGGTGACGGGAGCCGACGACTGTACCACGATCATCTGGGACACCGAGACCGGGGGGGAGCTGCGCCGGCTCCAGCGCCGGCGGGCAGGTGTCTTCGGCGTCGCCCTTAACTCCGACGGAAGCCGTCTGGTAGTCGCGGGCGCGGACGGGGCGCTCCACCTGTGGGACGCCACGACGGGGCGGCATGCATGGGTGAACGCTCCGGCTGAGGCTCTGGGGTCTGTCGTGATGTCCCCCGACGGTAAGACGATCGCCGCCAGCGGGAGCGAGGGGCGGATCGTGCTCTATGGGGCAGCGACGGGCCAAGTGGAGCGCACGCTGGCGACTGGCGCCGAGTGGATCTGGCGGATCGAGTTCTCACCTGACTCTCGATTGCTGGCGGTTCTCAACGGACGCGACCAGTGCGACCTGTGGGACGTGGTAGCGAATGAGAAGCTGCACACGCTCACGCGACCTCAGGAGCAGCAAGGGTACAGAGGCCGCACGGGCTACCGGCAGAGCCTGGCCTTCAGCGCCGACGGGGCGCTGCTGGCGATGGGCGGCATGGCGGACGATGTCGTGGTGTGGGATGCGGCGACCGGCGAGGTACAAGCAGAGCTCCGGGAGGCCGGAGAGGACCAGGGCTTCGGGGCCCTGACGAGCGGCGTGGCCTTCACCCCGGATGGCCGGCAGCTCTGGTCGGCGAGCGCGACCGGAGCCTGCCGCGTGTGGGATCTTGCGTCGGCGCAGCTGGTCCGCAAGTTCGGCGACCAACAGGCCCAGCTCATGGATGCTGCCTTCAGCCCCGCGAGTGGCCTCCTCGCCATCGCGAAGAGGGACATGGCCGAGATTGAGCTGTGGACGCTGCAAGACGGGACGCTCCGGAGGTTGCTTTCCGGCCATGCGGAGCCGGTCCAGTGCGTGGCACTGAGCAGTGACGGCGAGAGACTGGCTTCGGGATCGCTGGACGGCACCGTCAAGCTGTGGGACCTGGCGACCGGGGCGCCGCTGGCGACCTTCTGGGGCATCCCGACGCCGAGGGAGAGGGTCGAGATCCCGACCCCCGGGCACACGTGGCGCACCCGGCCGACCGGCTTGTGGGTCGCGTGGACGGAAGAGGGCTACTACGAGTGCACCGAAGGGGCGGATGAGTTCTTCCTGTTCCGGGACGGCTTCGGCAAGATGCACCCGGCCGAAGAGCTGGCGGGGGAGTTGCACAAGCCCGAGAAGCTCGCCGAGGCGCTGAGGGCGAGGTGAGGGCCGTGGTGGCGGGTCGGAAGACCCGCCGGCACGGACGGCTCGTGCTGCTACGTGCCGACAAGAGCCCGCCGTCAGGCAGCCTCCCGCCAGCTTCCGTGTGTTCCGTGTATTCCGTGGTTCGTCAATCCTCGAGATAGCCCCCCAGCGCCGGACAACAGCCCCGCCGGTCCACGGAGGCCGTGGCCCTTCGACCCGCGAATCCCCGCAGTGAATGCCTGAGAACTCAGCCTACCGGACGATCCCCCGGTTGGAGCGCGTACCATGCGACCAGCTCATTGGACGACGGCAGCACTCTGGGCGGCGGTGATGCTCATGTGTTCAGCGGCCGGCAGCGCCGTGGGCGAGCCGAGCCAGAGGTACGACGTGGTCGTGTACGGCGGAACGTCGGCGGGAGTGGCCGCGGCCGTCCAGGTGGCGCGCATGGGGAAGACGGTGGCGCTCATCGAGCCCGGCAAGCACCTCGGCGGCCTGACCTCCGGCGGCCTGGGAGCAACCGACATCGGCAACAAGGCGGCCATCGGCGGCATGTCGCGCGAGTTCTATGGGCGCATTCATGCCTACTACGCACGGAGGTCGGCCTGGAAGCAGGAGACTCGTGACGAGTACTTCGAGAGGCTGCGGCGCCGGACGGCCGAGGATGACACCATGTGGACCTTCGAGCCAAATGCGGCGGAAACGGTCTTCCAGGCCATGCTGGAGGAAGAGAAGGTGCCCGTGGTCTTCGGCGAGCGCCTGGACCTGGACCAGGGCGTGCAGAAGCGGCATCGCCGGATCGTCGCCATCG